>JAFYUV010000008.1 GCA_017549425.1 Clostridia bacterium
ACAACCAGTGGGACTAACGTTTTTACAAATTATTGTGGGGATAGGGATTTATCTTGTTATACTCTATCTCTTTAAAACAAAAACATTGAACTGGTTGCTTGATAAAATAAGCGTTGTAATTAATAAAAGACGTCAGAAATAGTGTTGTTTTTTAAAAATAGTCATTATACTCTTACTAACAGATTATGAACGTATTTAAACTATCCATTCTAATGTGAAGAGAGTCGTTACTGTGATATTAGCATTCCTGAATATTAGGGGAAGTTCATAGTTTTTTAGTTAGAGGCAATTATAGTGGTGTGTTGGGGTAAATTGAAGTGTTAAAACGAATATAATTCAGGACCGATTTGATTAATTATCATTTAATGAAAAATCTCTTATTTTTGAATCTAATAAGTATACAATTCCGATGAAACAATAAGAGGATCCAAACAGAATAAAGAAAATATTAAGATTAATATATAGTGAGAGCCACCCGAAAAAAAGTGAACCCAGAGGCATTGTTATAATGCTGATGCTTGCTTTAGTACTGAATACTTTCCCTAAATGTTGTTCAGGTATAAGTATTTGATAAAAAGGTTTATTAGAAACATGTGTTACTCCTAAAAATATAAAAGAAATCGCTAATGAAACGATAATGAATTTCGAAGAAACAAACAGAGCATTAGCAAGCAACGTTACCCCGAAAAATAAAGTTGCAAATACCTGTATTCTACCAATAGTATATTTTGAAAGAACAATTTTGCTAGCTATTGTTGAGCCTATAAGGGTTCCTATGGCCATTGATGACATGATGAATCCATATAAGATCGGACTATTCTGATCGTTTGCAATTATAACTTGGTAGATGCTTAACCCGCCAAAACAGAAATTGACTAGAGCACCCCCAAGTGTGAGTTTCAAAATTGATTTTTCTGAGAAGATGTATTTAAAACCTAAAAAAACAGTTTTGTTTTTTTCAGTAGTTAAAATTTTTGGTAGTTTTTCTTTATAATTAATTTTAGAAAATGTAATAATTGCAATCATGAGTGCAAATACATCAATCATTAATAAATATAATAGCGATAAATATTTCAGCATAATACCTGTTAAGGCATTGAAAACATAATCAACCGCATTATATGAAAAAGACATGTACATCTGCGCATGGGCTAAATCTTTTTTTGAGACCAATTTAGGAATAAAGGCATCTTGGATAGTGTAGGTATTCATCCCAAAAAAGGAAGCCGTCGCTACTATGATACAGATGATATAAGGGTTTTCAATACCATTGAAGACAATGAGAGTTAATGCCAGAATAGGTAATAGTTGTCCCCATTCACAAATAATTAATAGCATTCTTTTATTGTATTTATCGATGTATGGGCCGATTAAAAAAGAAAGTGCATTAGGTATAAAAATAGCGAAGTTAAATACACCTAACCATAAACCAGAATCAGTAACCTGCATGATGTACCAAGAAAGTGCAATATAATAAATGCTATCCCCTAGATTACTCATTGTTCGCCCCAACAATAAATATTTGAAATTTACATTTTTAAGCATCTGTTACCTCCAAAAAGTCCATAAAATTTTCAAATGTAATTTTTTCTATATGCGATAGTATTAATTGAATCCAAGCATCATAAGTGAGTCTACATGTATAGAGGTCTAGTTTTATAATTAGGAGAGGTATTGAGAGGTTATTTAATTCCATTAGATAATAGGTGCGGAAACCGTTAATGAATTTGTCAAAAGATTTTCTTTTGATTTTTTTTGTCGAGGAAATTATATGAGGAGTGACCTTATTGTTTTTCTCTATTAGATAAAGTAGCACATATTTGTTATATAAATATAGATCTTGTGTATAACCAAGGTAGTTGTTAAAAGGTTTAAGGTACTGTTCATGAATTACGCTTTCAGTATTTTTACCTAGAATAAATGACAGTAGATTCATGTAGATATAATCATTAATGGTAGTGATTTCTTTGATGATACATCCTGTGAAATAATTTTTATTCGTATTAATTTTATAGGGATCATCTTGAAATGTAATAGAAGTTCATTTCTATTACTAGTTATATACTAGCATCTATTACGCGCTAAGTAAACTGATAATTCTGTTTAATTTAAACTTTATAACTAAAAAATAATTAGATTGTATCTTTAAGTAGTTATTTTTAGTTATATTTATATTTGATTTTATGCTAAATCGTTTCAACAATTTCTATGAATTGATTCTTTGTAGTTTATCTTTAATAAGGATAGGTACTCTTAAGGAATCAACATAAGGAGTGGTACTCAATTGCTTGAAGGTTTGGTACTCGCTGTCGCTGCGTCCCATACTACTCTCGTAAAGCGAATAAATTCGCAACGATATCAGCACCCATACTGTTCTCGTGAGCGAATAAATTCGCAACGATAACAGCAATTCGTAATGATAACAACAAATAAACAGCTACCCAAAGGTAGCTGTTTATTTTTGTTTTATTGATTTTTGAAATAAAAATACTATTTTACAACAAGCTTTTATTTAAGGAGTAACTGCTGGTGTTTCAGTTCCGATTCCAGTGTCAGTTGTTACTTCGT
>JAFYUV010000009.1 GCA_017549425.1 Clostridia bacterium
AATAATCAATAAATCATCAACTGTAAAACTTAAATTCTCATATTGTTTTTGTTCTTTTAATTTATTTGTTAATTCAGTTCTTTGATATTCAATATGTTTTATCTCTTTATCAAAATCATTAAGTTTTAATACACCTTTAATGTAAGCAGTTTTAATTCTATCCATTTGTTTATCTAAATTCTTAATTTCTTTTTCATAATCTGCTTGTCTATTATCTAATTTAGATTTAATAAATGGTGTGTAATAATCATTTATAAGTTCATCTTGTTTAACTAGTTCTAACATTAAACCTAGTAATAAACTTTCTATTTCATATTCTTTATAAGTAGTTTTACAACTTTCACATTTATAGTAATAATATTTCTTTCCACTTTTCTTTTTAGTAGTAGCACAACCACCTAGAAATTTACCACAATTAGCACATTTTAATTTGTTTGTGAATAAGTAGGTTGCTGTTCTTTCATAATGTCTAGCATTTCTTTGTTTTTGATATTGGCAATTTTCCCATTTTTCTTTTGATACTATTGGCTCAACAACATTTTCATAATATGTAGGGTGTTTAGTTCTTTTACCATTGATAAAATCGCCTTTATAAAGTTCATTCGATAATATCTTTTGAATAGTAGAGTCATACCAATTTGTTTTACCTAATACTTTTTCTTTGTTAAATATGTTAGCAATAGTTTGATGACTTTTTCCCTCTAAATATAAATCAAATACTCTTACAATTATATCTTTTGTAAGTGGGTTAGGTATTAACTTTTTATTATCTCTTGTAAATCCTAATGGACTACGATTTGGAATATGTCCTGACTTAATAGCACCAACCATACCAAATTTAGTTCTTTCAGAACATTTTTCGATTTCATTTTGAGATACACTAGTCATTATTCTCATTACCATTCTACCATTTGAAGTAGTTGTGTTTGATTCATCAGCCATGCAATCGATATCACACTCATAATCATTAACAAATTTCATAAGTTTTTCAATATCGTAAACTGAACGAGTTAATCTATCTAATTTAAAAGCAACTATAACATTTATTTTCTTATCTTTTACATCTTGCATCATTTCTTGATATGCTGGTCGTTTATCATTTTTTGCACTAATACCTGCATCTTCATATACTTTGTAAATTTCATAACCTTTAAATTTACAAAACTCCTTTAATTTTTCTTCTTGTTCGGGTAAACTAAATCCTTCTCGTTTTTGGTCGAGTGTAGATACTCTTTTATAAATACCCGCAATTTTCTTTTCTTCAATCATATTTTTAACACTTCCTTTCATTTGTTTGGCATTTTAAATAGATTTTTTAGGGGTATAAATTTTATTTTTCATATGTTTGGCACTTTAAATGCAAAAAGTGTAGTCTAAATTCAAAAAAAGAGGGGTCAAAAATACTAGATAATACTAATACCTTTGACTCCTCTTAAATAAATAAGTATAAATTTTAAATATGTTATATGTGCTTTTAGTCATAGAAGTACCTCTCTTTCCCCTTAAAAAGCGATACTGCTTGCTTTTATTAGTTCTATACTATAAACATTTATTCTTGATTTGTCAAGGTTTTAGTGTGCTTTGATATATTCTTCTAGGTCTTTAAATTTAATTTTATCTTTATAACCATTTATAAAAACTTCATCATATTCTTCAAAAATTAAATAATCATTATCTTTAACTTTTAATATATGTGGTTTAACATAAGCAATATTTGTATTTTTTATTGATTTAATATTGCCATTGATAAATTTATAATCTACATAAGCAAACCTACAAATCATTTCTACCTTTCTTTTTAATTCTTCACTTATTACAAGTTCTTTAGTTTCTATTGTCATAACTCATCACTTATCCTTTCTTAAATAACAAAAAAACTAACATTTCTGTTAGTAATTTATTACTCTCGAATTTATAAAAGTTCGAGTTTCCTATCAATCTGGTGCAGCAGAAGGGATTCGAACCCCCAACCGACGGATTCGTAGTCCGTTACTCTATCCAGTTGAGCTACTGCTGCATACTTAATTATTATACAATAAAACAATACAAAAATCAAATATATCTTGAAAATATGCTTTAATTTTTGTATAATAATCATACGCTTCCGTAGCTCAGTGGATAGAGCAGCAACCTCCTAAGTTGTTGGTCGGACGTTCGATTCGTCTCGGGAGCACCAAAAAGGGGCATCAATAAGATACTCCTTTTGTTTTATAATTATTTATTTTTTGATTTATTCTCTCTTAATTTTTTAAAAAATTCTTTTACTATTTCGCTACACTCTTCTTGCAATATACCGCATTCAAATTCTACTTTATGATTAGATGGCATTTCAAAAGTTTTAGTAACGCTTTGCACCGCACCATACTTAGTATCATTTGCACCATAATATACTTTTTTTATTCTAGACTGAATTATAGCGCCAGCACACATAATGCAAGGCTCTACCGTAACAAACAGTTCGCAATCTTCAAGTCTAAAATTTTCCAATTTCTTACACGCTTTATTTATAGCAATAATTTCCGCATGCAATAAACTGTTCTGCTTAGATTCCCTTAAATTGTGCCCTTTAGCAATAATCTTTCCAGATTTTACTATTACACACCCTATAGGTACCTCTTCTTTATCCTTTGCTTTTTGAGCTTCCTTAATGGCAAGTTTCATATATTTCTCTTTTTCTTTTATTTCCATTCTGCACCTCTAGTGTAATTATATATCAACGTTATTATACTTGCAATGTTATTGTATTAAAACATACATCTGCAACTCATTCTGTTTTTATCTATTTGTTTCATATTATATATAAATTCAATAATTTCATAAGCAAAACTCCAAAGGCATAAAGCTTTTGGAGTCTTATTCATAAATTAATTTCCTCTTTATTTATTATTAAATTTGTTAATCTTCAAAGATGTTATCCACAATACTTCTTATTATATTCTCGTCTTTTACAAAAGTAATATCATTAGTTTGGGGATCAACTTTTAACAGCATCGATTTACTGGCATCAAGTTTCAAGTTATTTACATCGCCTAAAACAGGAGAAACAACCAAATAAATCCCTTCTTCCGATTTAACATTCTTCAAAATTATATACTCTTGATCGCTATTTTCATATAACGCAAATACAGTTCCCTCTTTATACTGTTCCATAGCTCCTCCTTATTTTTTTATTCTAAAAAACAATTTTATCTTATCAATTACTTTAATATACCACGGTGTTGTTTCTATTTTTATAATTTGATTTTTTTCATCTTCTGGCTCTACTTTCCTTTGAGAATTATTAAATATTGCCTGCAATTCTTCTAGTCCTATTTTTTGTTCCTCTTCCTCACGCTTTATCATATAGTGTTTGTCAAGAATTTCTTCTACCTCTTCTTCTGTGCAACAATATCTTAAATACATTACAGATAATACTTGTTTTGTTTCTTCCATTATGTTTTGATATTTCAAGTCTTTGTTTTTATCTAAATTAAATCTATAATTTGGATTTCTTCTTATGTCTATTTGTTTTTTCAAATCTTCAGGAATTTTTTTTAATATATCTTCATCTAAATATTTAAATATCTCATATAACTCAGATGCAACATTTGCCATATTTTCATCTTGCATAATTATCCTCCTCTGTTTTTTCTATATCTCTATTTTGCTCCTTGTCACTTACAAAATGTTCAAACGCTTTTTCTGCATCTTTTTCCAACCCAACTTCCTCCGCTATTTCTTTCATTGCTTGTCCGGATATTGTATAATCTCCTCTTGCATTCTCATCACCTTTTATTTCAAGTGTATAGCCATCATTTGATAGACTGACTATTTGTTCTAAAACTCCTACATTTTCTGCAGTAAGCCCTAAATTTTCTTTGTATTCGTCTATAGTCTCTCTAATAACTGCTAGCTCTGCTTGCGAATTCTGATCCTCATATGCTAAAGTTGATTTTTCAAAGCCTGCCGCTTGACTATTAATAAATCCCAAATTTTCTGTATATATTTGCTCTATTCTTTGATTTATATCAAGTGCATTTTTAGCTGCCTCACTCTTTTCTTCCTGTGTTGATTCTTCACTTGTTAAAATTTTCATGTTTTCCTTTAATTGCTCTTCCAGTTGTTCAAATTCTACTTGACCTTTCGAAGCTCTTTCTTCAGCATCAAACTGTTCTGAGCAATCATAGTATTGTCCATACATAGCATGATTTCCATCTAATACATTTGCCGTCATTCCCTCTTGTCCCTCGGCATTTACAACACCTTCCATATACACATAAGGGCTATCTATATTATAATGTATTGCACTTATTGGCTGTATGTCTATATACGTTTTTTCCTGTTTTCCC
Source organism: Clostridia bacterium (assembly GCA_017549425.1). Classification (GTDB taxonomy): domain Bacteria; phylum Bacillota; class Clostridia; order TANB77; family CAG-465; genus UMGS1649. The sequence continues at coordinate 4,329 of JAFYUV010000009.1, forward strand.
GCACATCCTTTAATAGCCCCAATCAAAACTAAAGGTAACAATATAGGGACTAGATATTTTGCTTTAAATTTTGCTTTTTCCCCCTCTTGTTTTTTCTCTTCTTCTTCAGCATTAAGTTTAAAAGCAGCTACTAAATCTTCCTTTTTTATTCCTTCAGGTAGGTCCTTTGCTTTAACAGTCAATACAATCTTTTGCTTTTCTCCCTTACCTTTTATTGCGTTCCTAGACTCTACTATTGCTAGTTTCTCTTTTGGACTTTGCATATCTTCCATTTTCACATGTTCTCCTCTTACAAAAACTCTTATATTTATAAAAAGTATATATTAAGTAAATAACAAAGTCAATCTGTTCTTTTTTATTAATTGTAAGAGCAGATTTCTGTAAAATACTTCTGTATTCCCACATACATTCCCCATGCCAAATCATTTTGATAGCTTTCTTGTTGCAACAACTTTTCTTCTTCCTTATTAGATAAAAATCCACATTCAACTATAACAGCAGGCGACTTTACATGATCCATAATATATACACCTTTTATGGGCATAGGAGTTCTATTGTTTTCTTTATTAAAATTATTATTCATTTCTTGTTGAATAATATTAGCTAACTGCTTGCTATCTTCTAAATTGTCTTGATAAAAGGTTTGCCAACCGCTATATTTCTCCTGCTCATAATAATTTAAATGAATAGCCACATATATATCTACTCCTTCTTGATTACCAATTTCAACTCTATTATTTATATCACTTATTTTTTTCTCTCTTATGCTTTTTGCATCAAGCTTATATATTCCATTATCATCACTTCTTGTTAAAATTACTGTTGCTCCAGCTTGTTCTAAAAAGCTCTGCAGTTTTAACGCAATAGCCAAATTAATCGCTTGTTCTGTTACTCCATTAATCGAAGAAGTGCCTTGATCTGGTAATCCGTGACCGAGCATCCAAAACAATTACCTTGTTAGTTATAGGTGTAGCATTTGTTTGTATTACATTCAAACCAATAAATTCTCCACAGGATAACAACAACATTAAAAAGACTACAACAGCTAAAATTATGTTCCTTTTCTTTAAAAATATCATATTCATATTATAATCACCTTATATATTTATATGAATCTAAATTTTAAATTAAACATACGGTTAAAAGACAAAATAAAGGCACTACTTTAAATAGTAGTGCTAAATACATAATAATATTATTAAAACCCTTATTAGCTTTAATCCTGCAAATTTTAAAATTCCTAACGGAAGCATATATTTTATTGACTTTTTTGCCTTTTCTAGTTCATCTGACAATTGCGGAACATATTTTTTTGCAAAATCGAAAGAATATATCATAGCTGGAATTTCGAGAGCACTCCTTATCGAAATAGCCAAAAAAGCTATAACTAAATAAGCGCCTATTAATACAATGTTTTCATATTTAAAAATTTTCATTAATACTATTGCAAAAAATAAAATTAGTTCTATGTTTGAAAAAATTAAATTTAATACATGTAATATCTTACTTTGCATAGCATGAATACATTCATGGCATATAACAACAGCCTCTTTACTTTCACAATTTTGAGCTTTACTTAAATAAATTGTATTGTTTAAATAAAAATAATAATTCCCTTTTATTTCGTCTGATACGATAATTTTAGTATTTTCTTTTTTATTATTATCCAATACTTTTCTGCATAACTGTTCCTTTGTCATTATTAAAATTCAACCGCTTCTTGTATGCCTTCAGATATAATCTTTTGCATATCTGCCAACATTACATCAAGCTTTATTTCTGCTTGGAAATACCTTACACCCAACTCTTCCTTTATTATTTCAGCATACATTGAACTTAACTTTGCCTTAGATTGATCGTCCATTGGTTGACCTTTTATATACTTCATTTGCTCTTGTCTTTGAGTCTCTCTAAAAGCAGTTATTTTAGCGCTTAAGCCTTCATCTTTTTTAACCGCACTTTTAGCGCTAATAAATTCTTTATATTCTTCTGTGTCTTTCAAAGTTCTTATCATCTCATGAACTTTATCATAAAAATTCATAATATCCCCCCAATTAATTATTTAAATTCAACATCCATTCATATAACCACATTCTATTTATGTCCATATCATAGCCTAAAGTATACGTTATCATGTGAACAAGTTGTATAACGACAAATACTGCAACTATTAAACTAATAACCATAGAAATTACATGAACAGGCTTTACTTGTTTATATTTTCTATATTTCTTTTCTTCCGTAGTTAGCTCTTTTTCTGCAATGCGATTTCTTCTAGATAATTCAGTCATAATTACCCTCCACTGAGGATATTATACTACAAAGTATTACAAAGTTGCAACTGTATTTCAGATAGTTTATCATTTTTATTATTTGCCATTTTAGTGACATTCTGAATAACACTATTTTCCTTTGCACAATCTGGATATAACTCCAACACATCATTTTGTCTTTTTAATTTTTGAGCTATATTAGTCATAGACTCAAAATCTAAATTTTCATACGAAGTATACCACTTTTTTATCTGTTCTAAAAACTTATCTTTCTTTTCTAACATTTTCCTTAATACTCCATTTAGTTTGTCCATAAACTTCCCTGATTGAACAAATTCTTTTAAACTACTAAAAAATTTAAACACATAGTTATCTGTTAAATTATTTTTCAAAAAATTATTGGCAACTATTTGTATGGAATTTTTTATTTTAAATATTAATCCGCCTTTTGCCGCAATGTCTTTTAAATTCATTATATCTTTTATACTTTTTTTATTTAATCCTAGTAATTCTAGCCCCTCTCTTACACTACTTTTTACTGCGGTACTAAAAATGCTTTTTATATCTTTTGTTTTTAAAGCATCCTTAACATCAACTAGTATATCTTTAGCACAATCTGGTATAGGAAGAGATTTTATTATATATGAAGCCGCTTTATCCACAGCTTTTCCAACCCCTGTGCTTAATTGCTCTGTCATTGTCGCTATTCTAGAATTTCCATTTAATTCTAAGCTAATCTCCTTCGCTTGGCTTGTAATTTGATTTAAATCTGTTAATACGCTCATATTTAATCCTCCATTTTATACATTTTATATAAAAATAATAAACACATAACACAACAAATAGCGTTTATATCTAATATTAATCTACCACTCAAAGTTTCTTTAATTATATTTATATTTTCTTTACTTCCATATACATATGTAATAATTAAAAACACATTAAGCAACATCATTACCATTAAAGTAATTATAGATGAAAGACTTTTTTCTTTTTCCTTTTCTTCTTGAATCAATTGTTTATTTATTCTTAATAAGAATTTATCTAATATAGCAACAAAATTCCCTCCATTTAAATAACAAATTTTAAAAGCTTCTATTAAATTACTAAACTCTTTTACATTAACTTCATTTTTTAGAAACTCAAACGCATCATTTATATTCATTCCTCGTTCAACACTTATTAAAAATTTTAAAATATACTTTTTAAGAGGTTCTTCTATTGTTGTTTGCTTTATTGCTAAAATTATGTTATTTTCATTTGTTATGTGCCCTTTTAAATTTACTACAAAAACAGGTAATTGCCTTTTTATTTTACTTTTTTCAAAGCGTATTAAAATTTTCAGGCTTATATATGGCAATATTAAAAAAGGCAGAGAAAAAATTATAGCTGCAATAAACACTTTAAGAAATGAGTATATTAAAACAAAACTGATTAAAAAAAATATTATTGAAATAAATATTATATTAATAGGAGTAACATACTTATTAGAGGTTTTTAAAAGATTTTTTATATACATTACATTTACAATATCACTTACTTTTTTAAACAATATATTTTGATTAGAACTTTCAATCCTAAATTTTATGTTTTTACTAGACTTTAATAAATTGTAAAAAATTATATATAATATCGTTAACATTAATAGTTCTATGCTCAAAATTATTATATATTTAATCATTTAACTTCTCCTTTAAGCAACTATATCAAATAAAATTTCATTTTCACTGTACTGTATTCTACAAATATTTGCGACTTTAAAATCTTTCATAAAAACAACATAATCTATGCTTTCACATAAGAATTTTTTCAAAAAATCTTCCGTGTAATGCTGAGCTTTTATATCTTTTTTTATCAAAGTTATTAATCTGTCTATTACATTAGTTGCATCATTTGCATGTATTGTAGCAAGTCCCATATGTCCAGTAGAAAGAGCGTCAAAAAACACATTTGCCTCTGCTCCGTTTGATTTCCCCTAAAACAATTACATCGTTAGACATAACTAAGCAATGTCTGGTAAGTTTTTCTAAATCTATAGCTTTATCTTGTTTTCTATTTAATAAGCACTCTCTTTGAATAATATTCCTGTTGTTTAAATATAACTCTGCAGTTTCTTCATTAGTAGTTAACGCTATATCTTTAGGCAAATTATTCAGTAGTGCTTTTAGAAGTGTAGTTTTGCCGCTTCCTCCTTTCCCACAAATAATAATGTTTTTCAAGTCTTTAGTAATTTGGATTAAAATTTTATATTTATCTACATCTAACATATCCGTCTTTAAAAGCAATTCTTCTAATGAAGATATGCACTCTTTTCTATGAATTCTAATTACTAAACTAGGGCCATTAACATTGGCTGGAGGAATGCCAGCCTCGATTCTCAAAGCATTCTTTTTATCGCTAAATATACAAATTGGATTTTCTGTATTTATTACAGCATTATTCTTTAATGCACAAAATCTAACATATGTATTAAATTCGTCTTCGTTATAAAAACTCTCTTTGGCTTGCTCCCAAATCCCCAGTTTTTTTATATATATAGAATCGTACGCTATTACTCTTATATCCGTAATTTCACTATCTTCTATATATTTTTGCAATATACCATACCCAAAAATTTTATCTATAACATCATTTGTTATACCTTTTCTAACACTTGATTCTTGAACCTTATAAACACAACTTAATAGTTTATCTATTTCAGATATTAATGCCTCTTTATTATTGTTTTCTATTTGGTTTTTATTAGAATTTATTATCTTTTCAGTTATCTTCTCGACTAAATTTTTTTCAAGTTTTTCTTCATCTTTACTTTGTATTAGCCCATTAATATTATAAGGATTTATTATCATCTATTAACTCCTAAAAAGCTATTAATTTTATTATAAACATTACTTTTTACTATCTGTTTTTCTGGTTTTGAATCAGCGCCAAATATTTTTGTTAATTCAGAAATTCCTAAACTTTCTGGCAAATCCAATTCCTTAATACCATTTACAACTTCTTCTACACTATCTAAATCACATATTTCTAAACAAACTTTATAGTTTCTAAGCAAAGTTTCTACCTGTTTTAATTCTAAAGATTCCTGAGTTTTCTTATTAATTACAATATGAATGTTTTGTTTTGAAACACCCCAAACGTTAACCATTAAATCCAAAAATTTAATAGCCTGTCTAACACTTATAAAATTTGGATTAATAACAAAGAAAACATCACTAGCTAATGTTAGTGTATATGGCACTACATCTAAAAAAGGGCTTGCTGGAAGATCTACTATAGTAACATCAAATTTGCTTCCTGCCTCATTATAAATTTTTGAATAATACTCAGTCGTTAATTTATTTTGTGCCTCATAAATTCCTATATTGTTTAACAAAAAACTCAACTTACTATTCTTTTTTGCCCTAGTCATACTATCGTATAGTGAATTGGAATTAAAATCATCATTATCTATATCTTCCATTACTTGTAAAAGAGAAGTAGAATAATTATTAACATTATTATATATATCTATTGCTGAATTTTGTGTGTCCATATCTATAAGCAAAGTATTTAATTTTATTTTTTTACTAACAATATAGCTTAAAATACTTGAAAAATAAGATTTCCCTGCTCCACTTGTACCAAACACAGCCACTATTTTTTTAGTAATTACTTTCACACTATTGCTGACCTTCTCATTATTTTGTCTGTTTTTATAAATAACCTGTCCTTCTTTACTTTCTATTAAATCAAGAATTTCTGTAAAATTTGCTGTATCCGATTCTATAATATTAAATATATCGTTAGCAAACAAAAAACCTTTATAATTTTCAGTTATTTCATTAGTAAATAAAATAACCTTTATTTTAGGCGCTATTAATTTTATTTGTTTTAAGAATATTTCTTTTGTCATGCTTCCTTGTAAAGTATCTTTTGTAATTATTATGTCAGTTGAATATTTAGACACATATTCTAATACTCCTTCTTGGTACGTTATATCTTTATCGTGAACTAAATATTTTCCCGTTTTTTTTAACTTATCCACTAAGTTACTATTTTCTAAAGCTATTAAAACTCTCTTCATTGTTTTCTCCTTCTATTAAAAAATTTTCATAATCGCTTGCTATTATATCCACATTAAATTTTATTCCTCCATAATTTATAAAAGCGTTCCCTCTTTTTAACTTTTTTATTTTTTCCAAATCAAATCCACTTAATCCTAACGTTTTTTTCATATTATCTAAATCCATATACTCAAGTTTAAAATACACTTTTGTAAGTGAATTGTTTAATATGCTTTTCCCAAAATTACCATTATCGTAAGATAAAATATCTACAATATCTTGTGTGCTAACAACAATTCCTGCTCCTCTTTTTCTTAGAGTCTTGTACATTTCTGTCAAAATTTCTAGCATGCTTTGTTTCTTTCCGTAGTTTGTTAACTGCCACACTTCATCTATATATATTACTAACCCTTCCTGTACGTGTTCTTCCAATTTTCTCATTATTATCTCTAGAAAATAATCTTTGTCTTCCGGGTTCACATGGCTAACATTATAAACAATAATTCTATTTTCAGCTTCAATTCTTGTGCTATCACCATTAATTCGTTTTAGTCTTATTAATAATTTTTCCTTGTTTTTTTTATTTATTTTTAACATTCCTATTTTTGCTATTAAGTCATTTGCCTTAGGAAATTTAGAAGATTCAATATATTTTTTCCTAGTATAGATACTATCGTTATTAGTTAGACTATATAACGAGTCTGCATTTTCTGTTATGTTAAATTCATTATAAATTTTTTTAATCCACTCCTTTATTAGTTCTACCTCTTCCAGAGAAATTTCAGCAATATCTTCTAAACACAAATCTTTACATATATTATTAATTTTATTTTTTAAGAACATATTATTATTAACTGCACTTTCTTCAATTTCTAGTATATTAAATTGTTTCATAGTTATGACTGTTTGTCCTAACTCCATAGCTAGCCTAGCGTATTCTCCCTCTAAATCTATAATAACTTGCGGATTGCCCTTGTATAAATATTGTAATATCATTAATTTAACAAAGTATGATTTACCTGCTCCGCTACTTCCAAATATAACCATATTTCTATTATTATTTGTTCTTTTTATAAAGTCTATAATGCAAGGCTTATTATTAGATTCACCTATACAAATACCATTTAATTCTAAAATTCCGTCAGAATAAAACGGGAATAAAGAACTTAGCGAACTAGTTGTAAATATCTTATGTGTATTTTCAAAAAACTTATTGTCTATTTGTCGAAAAGGAAGAGAAGCTAAATAACCTTGTAATTGTCTAAAATTTAGAGGCACAATACTAAAGCCCTTGGAATAAGCTTCATTACAATAATTTCTAACTTTATTTAATAGTTCTCCTTTTGTATTACTAGTAATACAAAAATATACTGCTACTTGATAAACGTCTTCATTTTCAACTTGTATTAAATTTCTAAGAATTTTTGCTTGTTCCTCAATTTTATTTACTACGTCTATATCTCTTTGTGCAAATTTATTCGCTTTTTTTTCACTGCTGTTTTTAGAAACAACATTTGTAAGTAATTTTGTATAATCACTACTGTTTGCTTTTTTTACACAAATGTTTACACTCACATCTTTATTAAATAATAACTTTTCAAAGCTTTCTAGTATTTGTATATCACTAAAATAGTTTTTTACTACTAAATATGAACTATAACTATTATTTATCTTTATATAGTCATAATTAATTTCAAAGTCGTAAGGTAATAATTCTTCTATCATACAACATCCTTCTTTATACTTTTGATTATAACTCTTCTTATTTCATCGCAATTATCTATTTTTTTTATCACTAATCCCATTTCAAATAGAGGTTTAAATGCTTGTATTATTAAATCTGCTACTTGTTCTGAAGGAACTACCAAATAATATTGAAAATTATTTTTGGTTTCCCCTTTTATTTTATTCAATTTATCTATATAACAAGAAAATGCCTTTTTTAATTTTTCTGATTGTACTGTTTCAAGTCTTTTTGTACACTTTATTATTTGCTCACTAAAATCCAGATTTTCTTGCAGAATTATTATTTGGAAATGACTAGGCAATCCTCTAATAATGCTATAAAATGAATTATATATTTTTTCTTTTAGCGCTCTTTCCTTTTCAATAATACTTAAGGGTATTATCTGATAGAGTTGAGACCTTTCTTTCATACAAATTATGTCTCCGGAATTTCCTAATGATATGTTTCTAAACAAATCATTGACATTCTTTACTTTTCGCTCTTTCAATCTTTTCATAAAATACTTCCTTTCAAATTAGTAACTTTTATATTCCTATAGCATATAATGGTTATATACAAATATAAAGGAGATGGTATTGTGAATAATATATTAAATTCTAAACTACTTGAACTTTTAAGTGGTGTAGATAAAAATCAATTAGAACAAGTTTCTAATATTGTAAAAAATATGTCAAAAGATGATTTGAATAACTTAACTAGAATGTTAGGAATAAATAATTCTTCTATACAAAATCCCAGAACAAATAACGAAAATGGATAATTTGAATAATGATATAAACAATGATCAAGAAACCAATCCTCTTTTTGACATAATACAAAATATTCAAAGCAAGTTAAACACGGATAATTCACAACAGCACTTTGAAAACGATAATTTTAATGTAGACAATATTAATAATAAAGGTTCTAATAAACCAGATTTAAATAATATAATGGAGATGCTTAAAAATGTTGGAATTGGAGATGCAAATACTAACTTTGGAGATAAAACTATATCGGGGGATAATAGCCTTCAAGGCCAAAATTCTTCCAACTTAAATCTAGACTTGTCAACTATTATGAAATTTCAAAGAGTTTTTTCTTCACTAAATAAAACTGATCCTAGAAAAAATTTATTAACGTCATTAAAACCTTTTTTAAGAAAAACTAGACAAAAAAACATTGATACATACATTACGTTACTTGGTATTATTAACGCATTAGATGCTTTTTCAAGTAAGGGGGAGTGATTTTTATGGATTACAATTACTACAATAATCCTATATATTATCCATATAGAGCAAATTATACAAATCGTATGAGCTGCTCTTATGGATATCCTCCTATCTATTTTGAACATATAGATTGTTTAAAAAATAATAATTCTAAAGAATATATAAATAAATGCGAATCTGTTAAAGAACAAAATGATAACAGAAGTATAAATAATATTTTTGAATCAAATTCTAATCGGCTTCAATGTGGGGAATATAGTGTCCATAGACGAAGACCGAATTAGTGTATTGGGATTTAGCATAAATATTGATGACCTAATAATCCTAGTTACAATATTTTCAATGTTTAAAAATGGTGATGAAATTGACTATTTATTGTTAATAATATTAGGCATATTATTATTTTCTCAAGACTAACTCCTTAATATCATCTTGAGATTTATAATAATCTACTAATAATTCATCTATTTTCTTACTTATTGCATAAATTTCATCATAAGAAGCATTACTTTTAAGTAGTAAGTCAAGTTTTTCTTTTAATAAATTAATATTGTCTAACACTTAAATCACTTCCCTCTATATTTAACTTATAACATTTTTATTTTAGCTTGTCAATGATTTTTCAACCACAATCGACCGCAAGTTTCGCTATATTTCGACACTTACACCACACAAAAGAAGGTTAAGTATATCACTTAACCCTTATATTAAATAATTATTCCTCCGCCTAAAACCTTATCATCTATGTAAAACACAACAGCTTGTCCTGGTGCAACACCTTTTACAGGCTCTTCAAAAACCACTTTCACATTACCATTATCAACATTAGAAATTGTCGCTGGTGCAGGTTTTGCATTATATCGTATTTTAGCCATCACTTTTATTGGTTTTTCCAATTTCTCTATTAGCATAAAATTTAGTTTTTTACATTCTAATTGTGTTGTTTCAAGGTCTTTTTCGTTCCCTATAATTACATTATTTTTATCCTTATCTATTTTCAAAACATACATTGGATGTTTTAATGATAATCCTAATCCTCTTCTTTGTCCAACTGTGTAATGAATTATTCCTTTATTTTTTCCATAAACTTTGCCACTTGAATCTACAAAATTTCCTGGTTTTGAAACATATCCAAACCTATCCTGAATAAATTTGGCATAATCGTTATTCTCGACAAAACAAATCTCTTGACTATCCTTTCTATTTGCGTTAATAAGCCCATTTTGTTCCGCTATATTTCTTATCTCTTCTTTTGTATAATCGCCTAAAGGCATAATAACGCGAGATAACTGCTCTTGAGTTAAATCATACAAAGCGTATGTTTGATCTTTTCTATCACTAGCAGATTTTTTTATATAATATCTTCCCGTTTCTTTATCCTGTTCAATTCTTGAATAATGTCCTGTTGCAATATACTTAGCTCCTATTTTATTAGCATAATCTAACAAAGCTTCAAATTTTATATATCTATTACACAATATGCATGGATTTGGCGTTCTCCCTTCTATATATTCATTCACAAAAGGTAGTATAACATTTTGTTCAAATTCCTTTTTGTAATCTACTACCAAATATGGAATTTCTAATTTTTCACAAATATATTTTGCATCTTCTGCAAAATTATTTCCATCAGAGTTTTCCCAAACGTTTAAAGTCACACCAATTACATCATATCCCGCTTTTTTCAACAATACTGCGGCAACAGAGCTATCCACTCCTCCACTCATTCCAACTATTACTTTATCCACTTTTTCCACCTTTTTTCTATGTAAATAATTATACCATTATTATGTCTACAAAGCAATAGAAAATGGTCATCGAATATTAAATCCGATGACCATAAATTACTTAAAACTTGAAATACCCTTCATCCTTATATGTGTTTATATATCTTTTTATAAAATACCAGAGTAACAGTATTTCTATTACAAAAATAGCTGCATAAAAAATTACTTCCCAAAGAGACAATATAATTATGAACAGACTAATGAAAATTTTTATACCTGTTAACAGTATAAGAACAATAAGAGCTAAATCAAATAGCTTAATTATTTTTTTATTGCTTCTCCGCTTAAGCCAAAATCTGTTAACAAAATAATAAATCATTATACCGATTACATATATAAGTGATGCAACCTGAAAGAAAATTAAACTAGAATACAAAAACTGAAACATATATCTTCCTCCTAAAAATATAATTTTAACTACATAAGTTAATCAAAAAATCCATATCACCTTTTGTAGTAATTTCTATCATTTTTTCAAGGCCATACTGTTTCCGAATGTTGGCCAAAGTAAATGTATCATATCCGCTGGAAACTATTATTCTAGCTTTAATGCTATTTTCAACCAACTTTTTTGAAAGTTCGAAACCATTCATTTGTGGCATTTGGTAATCCGTTATAACAATATCCACATCATTTCCTTTCAATATGTACTCTAAAGCATCAAGAGGATTTACGAAAGTAATGCATTTAGCATCATTGTTACCTTCAATAAACTCTTTAAGTACTATGAGCCAGTCTTTATAATCATCTACTAATACAATTTTTTGCATTGTTATCTCCTTTTAAATTTTAATTATTTATTAGCTTCGTCAATAAAAAACGGACACAATTTAGTTGTTTTAGCATAAAGATTAAACTCTCCAGGGCAAATTAGACAAGATGCTTTTTGGCAATCTTCATCACAATGCCATCTATCAGGTACTGTATCTTCCTGTTGATATGAATGAGCCATTAGGACCTCCACAGCACGTATAAATTCGTCTGCACTTACACATGATGTAGTCGAATATACTCGATTTCCAACATATATTGAATTTTGTATAAACTGTCTTACCTTAAGACAAGCTTCTTTTGTTCCTCCCTTCAGATAACTATTTTGTTCTAGAGCAAAATTTAATTCATCTCTTTTCATGAGTTTTCTCCTTTTATATTATTATTTAAAGTTAAAATATACTTCATCTTTATGTTTTTTTAATAGTCATTAATCCAATAATCATCAATGCTATACATAAATACAAACAAAGCAATACTTAAAATAGCTTCCCAGATTGTTTGTGCCATAAAGCAAGCTAGTAATACCTTTAAACAAACAATCCTCACATAAATTATGAATAAAAGTTCTCCTATCTTTGCAACTCGCTTAGAACTTTGGAATTTGCTATTAAACAAGCAAAATAAATCATAAAACCTCCTAAATTATTGGGAGCAAAAAACACTCCCAGATTTTAATCCGAAAGTGTAAATACTTTCTAATTCTGATATTATATCATAAAAAGACGTGTAAATCAACAAAAAAACTGGTCAAAAGACCAGCTAAAACAGTATTTGCAGCCCATCACATAACATGCTACTACACAGACTACTACCAAATGGCTCCTTGTGTTGGGCTCGACACACCTCAAATTCCCTAGGCACGCCATTCTTTGAAAAAATGTCTGCTTATTGTATGCTACACGATTTTTTAACACTTATCGTTCTCGTGCTTGCAAACACAGCCATACCAAGCGTTATATGGCTTTGTTTCTTCTTTTGAAACTATGGTGTTTCTTATATGGAAAGTGTCATTTTTATATTTTATTTTTGGTAGGAACCTGTCTATTTTTATTAACCTAATATTCATACTAAGTTTTAATTACCATTAATATTAATCAAAACATTTTCTATTTTACTTTGTATATTATAGTACGAAGTGGTGTTATTAATCCATATTGCTTGACTATATTTTTTATTTATCGTACCTACACCATTTGGTACAAAAACCTTTGTTAAACACTGTCTTTCATAAGCGTAATTTTGTATGTTATTACAGAAATATACTGCCATATATAAGTCTTCTACATTGTTATAATGATTATAAATTTTTTGTAATTTTATTGTTAAATCTTTACTATCCATATTGGAATTAACTTCTAATAACAGAATTAGATATCTACTATTAATATCATAACGTTCTTCCATAACAGCTGCTTTTTCATCCAAAATCACAGTATCTATATATCCATCACCTAATATTTCTTTACCTCTTTTTACAAACTTATAATTATCATAATATCTATCCTCATCTCTATCATAATATCCCCCTATATCATACGAAGCTATAAAAGGATTTTCTTTATCGTTATCAAATGCAAGTAAATAGTTTACTGTATAATCTCCGTCTTCATTACTATAAATACTTTTATCTAGTATTGAATAACTTTGGGCATAGTTAGTTTCAATATACTTTTTCATTTCAAAATCATATGCTATTTTATAGCTTCCATATGCAAAAATTATTGGTAGTAGAATAATTACAATAACAAACCACTTGCTAATGTTAAAATTTTTTAACATTATTGAACTTAATTTAATATTTGCATAAAAATGTAAAATTATTAAAGGAATAACTATATAAAAGCCAAAGACTAAAATTAATAATATTCCCGATTCTCCAAGAAAAATATTTCTAAAAAATATATAGCTGATTGTATTTAATATAATAATACTTAGAATTATTAATACCAAAGTTACCTTTGATAGTTTCTTCATATATGTATCCTCCTAAAATTTATATTTTAAATATAGCATATAATTTAAAAATATTCCATATGCATACATCTTTTTTATTTCATAAAGTAATTTTTCTTTGATTTCTTTCATAATTAACTTCTAATTAACATTTATTATAAACTACCACATTAATATCACAATTACCACTACTTGTTGGTATTTTTAATAAATAATAGTAGTTCGGTTTTGGTCATATAGGTTGTATTTTCCATGTTATTTAATAATTTTTGTTTTTCTCAAATATAGTACTAGCAATGGTTGTATAGATTTGTTTCCAAACATTCAACATTTTTGTCTGCTTATTGTCTGCAGCAGGATTAAAATTAGGTTAAAAATAGGGTGCTTTTTTCCAAATTGGCAACTTATTTGCATTTTTGGAAAGTTTTAAATAACGCTAGTTTATCCCACAGTTTAGGCTTTTCCTGGCATTTTATGTGTAACAAAAAAGAGCCTATTGGCTCTTCATTTGGCTCCTTGTGCCAAACTCGACACGCCTCAAACGCCCTAGGCACGCCATTTCTTAAAAAATATCTGCTTATTGTATGCTACACGGTTTTTAAACAGTTGTCGTTCGCGTGACTGCAAACATAGTTATACCAAGTGTTACATGGTTTTGTTTCTTCTTTTGAAACTAGGTCTTTTCCAATATGGAAAATGTTATTTTTTTATTTCTATGTTTTCTCGAACATCTTCAATTTCCAAACTTTTCATTTGTTCTTTCAAATGAGTATAAACCTTTCCATTAGTTTTTTCTTAACAGACTAGCTGTTCGTTTTCGTTTATATATGTATTTAACATATTGTTAAACATATCTGCTGTATCATGATAACCATACATTACTTTTGTCATTTTAGCTTTTGACATACTATTTGCTTTCAACTTTGTCATTGTGTCCCTATATTTTCTAAATTCTTGTATTCTTCCTTTTTTGCCATTTCCTAATTCTTCTGCCATTTGCTTTTTTAATACAACATTTAAATACTCATATATATCTGCATATTGTATAAGTGTCATATCATTTTCAATATTTTTTGGTAATTTATCTACTCTTTCACAAATTGTAACTAAATGATTATTATCTTTTAATATATCTTCATATATTCCATCTTTGGATTTAGATATGCTATATATAATTCTATATAAATTATTTCTAGCATCATTTGTTTCATCTAGAGGTAAATCTAACCCTATAACATTTTTACTTTGCGTTGCTCTATATCCACTTGCTCTCATTATTCTTTTTATTATTTCTTTTTTATTTTCATCAATTTCATAATTTTTAAAAGGCTCACTTTTAACATTATGTTTGTTACAATTATCCATATAAACTTGTTGTATTTCATTTAATGTTATATTTAATTTACTATTTTTATTTTGTAGGCTATATGGAAAAGCATCATAAAGTTTTTGAATCTCGCTTTGCATCTTTTCTAATTCTTCTTTTGAATCTACCTTCATATTTAATATTTTTTGTTTATACATTTCTTGCATAACAGAATATGATTTAGTATATTCTTCAGCTACTTGTTCACCCATAAATATTTTATTAAAACTTTTCATTAAGTCTTTAAATGAATGTCCTTCATTTGCATATTCATTTTCAAATGAAGTTATAAACTGCTCAAATGTAGTTTTACCAGTATATACATCTAATATTTTTTCTTCTCCCACTATTGCAGATAACATATCAATTAAATTAACGCCTTTTGCATAAGAGGAGTTTTGTCCTCTGAGTCTAACATATTCATTATCTCCATTTTGCATATAGAAATAATTATCTGAAAATTTAGAATTTATCCATTCAGTAACAAACTCTCTCATTGCACCAAGAGAAGCCTCATACCCTTTAGGGAATATATCAAAATGTGATACATATTCTCCATCTTTTAAAACTGTATTATCTATTTTATGTATTATTTCGTGCCTTTTTATATGCTCAGTGTTTTTATTATTAAAATTTGAATTTAATAAAATATTTCCGCTTTCATCCACAAAGCCAATATCTCTAGTATATGGCTCTTTGAAATATAGTATTGTCACATTTTTTAAGGCATCTGTTATTTCTTTATCATAATTATGACCAAATTTATTTTGAAATAATGAAATAACATCTAATACTTGTCCTTTTTCTTCTTTTACTATTTGCATATTTCCCTTTCTAATTTATTCTATACAAATATTTATTAAATTTCTAATTAATTTGCTACTTTATTTGTCCTTGCGATTTACTTTTTGTACGTTCTTCTCCACTATATTTTTGTTGTAGTTCAGCATATCGTTGTTGTTCTTCTTCTGACCTTTTTACTTTAAAAGATAATTTAAGCATTTCTTTCTCTAGCATTTGACTTAAATTTTCTTTACCACAACGTCTGCCCCTGAGATTTCCTTTTGGCAAGTTGCTTTTTAGCGTATTTTTGTTGTAGTTCATTATATCTTTGCTGTTCCTCTTCTGACCTTTTAGATTTTAAAGATAATCTAAACACCTCTTGTCTTTCACTTAATTCTTCAGCACTTTTTTTGACCTCCCCAGTTCCAATCCCATGTTTAGTTGCAAGCGACTTAAAAAAACTTTTTGAAACACTTTCTGATTTATTTCTATCTTCATATTCTACACTTTTATTTTCCTGTTCAATTTTTTCTGCCTGAGCTGGTGTTACACCATTTACCTTTTCAATTGCTCTAGTTGTATCATCATCACTAGCAACCCTATCTTCTAATAATGCGTTTATATCACCATTATATTTTTCTTGACCTTCATAAAAAACTATTTCCTCTATAAACTGTTTTGCAGATAATTCATTACCATTACTTTTTAATTTAAATTTACCATTTTCTGGGACTAATGGTTCAACCACCTCTTGAACATATTGTCTAAATGATATTTGTCTTCCATTTGGTAAAGTAACTTGTTTTTTTAACAGCTCTGGATTTATTGTCTCATATAATAACTTCTCTTTAGGAGTTTTTTTGTATTCAAATACTTTCTCGTTTGATTCTTTATTTATTGAATCATTTGAAATTTCTATTTTTTTAAGTTTTTCAACAAATTCATTAGGAATACATATTTTATCTTTTGAAAATCCCATTTGTTCACACTTTTCAGCAATTTGTTCTTTAATAACACCTAACATATTAGGATTATTATTTACAAAATCTAATATTTCATTAGATTTTATGTTGTTATTATTATAGAACTCCGTCAAAACTTCATAAACCGCATTTGACATTTGTTCATTATACGACTCATCTCCTTTTTGTTTATCTGCTCCAATACCTATAAAATCGTTAATTACTCCTGACATCATAGGTGGTTTATTAAAGCTAATCTCTGGATTTTCTTTTTTTATTTGGGTTAGGAAATCTAAGAATGTGCCTGCATGTTCTATATCAGAATAAATACATAATTTGTCATTTCTATTTTCTTCTTTGTGCATAGGGTCTGCTACTTTAAAATAATAACTATCTATATTTTCTTCTCTACACTTATCAAGAAACAATTTAGCAACTTTATACGAATCCGCTCCCGCATTAATATAATATTTAATCTCAGCCGTCATTTTTTTTGCTGTTTTATCGTGTTTTTGAGAATCGAAATGAAACCCCATTAATCCTTTTGCATGTTCATCATGCCACTTTGAAACAGTATTATATAAAGAATAAGTTGTTATCAATTCTTCAACATTATATTTCATTTCTTTTAATTGCTGTTTTAATATTTCTTTTTGCTTCTCGCTTGTCGATACATATTTTTCTAACATACCACGTGTTTCAGCATCTAAATTATCTATATAATTATAGAGTTCTTTATATGAACTATATTTATGATAGACGTTATTAATTCTTGGGTCTTTTGTTTTTTCTATCTCTTTTGAAATATTTTCCCAATCGTTTTCCGTACTTGGCCAATAAATATATTCATCAAATTTCTCCATATATTCATTACTATCTATAATTTGATTATCATTATATTTTACTATTGCATTGTATAACTCTCCTGAACTATCACACTTATTTTCTGCAAAACACTTTATTATACCTTTTAGAGTTTCCTCATTATCCAACGGATTCTTTATTTTATCATAAAATTTCATAGTTTATGTTCTCCCAAATAACCTACTTATCCTATCTAATATCTTTCTAAAAATGTGTTTTTTTTCTTCTACAATAATAGGCAACTCACCAATCTCATCCCTTTTTGGTACATCTTTAAACAAACTCTCTAAGCCTAATTTTTCATTTTCTAGAGTTTTTGCTATTTCATCATTTAATTTAAGTTCTTTAACTAAATCTAGTTTTTCTTGTTCATCTTGACAAATATATTTTAAATATAGCATTATTAAAATAGTAGCTGTTTCTTTTAAAATATTTTGTTCTTCAAGCGGTAAATTAAAATCTATATTTACCACATATTCATTATCTTTAAAAGCACTAAATACTTGTTTTACTTCTTCTGGTATTAAATATTTCTCATCTTGACTAAATGAGTTTATTATATATTCTACTTCTGCATATGCTTGTGCAGTTTCTTTCATTTGATTATCCCACCTTTTTATACTATTTCTTTTAATTATCCGTTATTTTTACTAATAGTATATACTTTATTAAAATAAATATCAATACTTTTTTATATGCTAAATGCAAAAGAGAGGTCAAATGCTCGTAGCGATTTATTTCAAAATAATAAACTTTTCTGTCTGCTTATTGTATGCTACAGCAAGTAGCAAATGGGTGCAAATGGGTGCAATTCAGTGCAAGTTGCAAAAAAATTAAAAAATGGCATAATGCCGACAAAGGCCTGAACACTGGGCAATGCCCACAATTTTTTACATAACAAAAAAGAGCCTATTGGCTCTTCCTTTGGCTCCTTGTGCCAAACTCGACACGCCTCAAACGCCCTAGGCACGCCATTTCTTGAAAAAATGTCTGCTTATTGTCTGCTACACGTTTTTTAAACACTTATCGTTCGTGTACCCGCAAACATAGTTATACCAAGTGTTACATGGTTTTGTTTCTTCTTTTGAAACTAGGCCTTTTCCAATATGGAAATATTATTTATTATAACACTTGTCCATTTACTTTTTTCTCGTTAGGCTCAACAGTTCTATTGTTTTTATTTCTCTCTTCATCAAGCTTATCATAATTTTCAAGTTGCTCTGACTTATCATACACCATAGATTCAAGATTGGCATGAAACTCATCTTTTGTTTTATTTTTTTCTCCAATTCTTTTTATTGCTGTATAAATTTGCTCATTTCTCGATTCTAAATCTTGCCCTACAAATTGTAGTTTTTCAAGAATATCTTCTCCAAGAATATCTATTGCTATCTCATAATCCTTTTCTGATGCTAATTGTTCTGGATAGTGTGCATCTTTAGCGAATAAAACCTTAAGCTTATCTCCATAATTTTCAGATACATACTCCCAAAATTGCTTAGATGGTATTACTGTATTAGCTTTATTTTCCTCTATATTTTCTTCGCCTGCATATCTTGCTATACTACCTAAATTAATTTCCAAAGGTATTCCTGCTTTAATTGCTTTTTTGCAAATTTTGTCAACTATTTTTTGTTCTTTTTTTCCAAAAGAATCTCTAGCTTCCATAAAAGAATCGGGGTGAGCTATTATATCTGGAATGTTATTATCTATTGCTTCGCAAATAGCATCTCCATAAAGTTGCAAGATATCATCTCCAATTTGTTTTCCATGTTCATCTCGTTTAATTTCTTGTAAATTTCCTTTCTTATCTACAACCCAATGTTGTCCTAACACCATTTTATTTGAAGATTCTTTCATTTCCTTTAAAAAGTTCAAATAATCTGTATCACCTATTTTTTTCGCGTATTCAAACTCGTATCCTGTCTCTATTTCTATTCCTCTCTTTTTATATTCGTCTCTAAAATGTTCAATAGCTCTTATGTACGAATCCCTTTCGGATATATTCATCCTCATATTAGGATTTTTATTTAACCCTTCTGGCATTGGAATATGGTCTGTAAATGCAACTTTCTTAATTCCACCCTTAATAGCGTTTTGTATAAATTCTTTATCTCCTGTATCTTTTGCTCCGTGTCCACATCTTTGTGTATGCACGTGATATGCAAAATCTTGTATTGGATTTGAATTTATTTCTTTTTCATTCATTTCGGCAACATATTGTCTGTGCTCGCTTATTAATTGCATTTCTGGTTCTGTCATTTCAATCTCTATATCCATATTTTTTCCTGCAAAACAAAAACCTTTTTCTTCAGAATAACTCATTTGATTAACAGAAGCTTCTTTGCCCTCACAAAAACCACAACACAATTCATCAGTAACACTCCACGCAGTAATACTTCTTATTTTTCCTTCCTTAACAAAATCACTTAACATTTTCATTGCATCATTTTGTAGTTTTTGCTCATATTTTTTAATTGCATGTCGCTGTTCTGGTGTTGCTTTCTCATAGTCAACTCCATTCAAGCCTTTTGATATATCTAATTCTGTAACATCTATTGGCAAACCAAATACTTGTAACTCCTCAATAGATTTTTTTAAACCCTCTATATCATTAATGCTAGTATGACATTGTGTACCGATATGGTCAATAATTGTAATTCCGTGTCCTTGCTCATACTTTTGTATCCTTTTTAACACTTCAAATTGGCTTTTTCTTTTATCTGAATTTTCAAAATTCCAATCATTATATCCAAAATTAGCTTCGGGCATTTTTTCTCTTAATTCTCCAGCTATTTCGCACAAATCTTCAATTGACAATTTTGACATCCATTTATTTGTTCTTATTTCAAAAGGTTCATCATAGTCTACCAATTCATTAAACATATCTATTGTAGTCGGTATTCCCATTTCTTTATATTCATTTACAATTGTAGCTACTGCATTACCATACTGCAACAATGCCGTTTTATATTGTTCTTTACTTGCTCCAGTTAGCCTATCTGGAAAATCTTTAAAAAATACTAAAGCATTAATTCGCACATCCATTCCGTTTTTTCTTGCAAACTCGTAACCCTCTTTTAAAGCAAAAAGATTATATTCTTCTGGTGTTGCACTTGACTCTTTTGCTGTATCTATTAAACCGGCAACCTTTCCAAATTTTCCTTGTGAATCTAATGTTAGCCTGTTAAATCTTTTCATTTTATTTCCGTCTACTTCAAAAGTACCAGTAACATATTCTCTTAAAGCACTAACTTTATTTTTTACTTTTTCCTTATCTACTTGACTTAAAATTTTATTGTAATCCTGTGTTGTATCAATTGTTTTCCCATTTTCATCTACTAAAAAAGATAATATTCCTTCCGTTTGATAAGTAAAATATTTTTTAGTATTTAATATTTCATCAATATACTCAGGAGTTATATGCTGTCCTTCTAACAATATCTTTTCTAGATTTTCTCTTGAGTCCCAATTTTTAGCAATCACCTTTGCGTTTTTTAATAGAAATAATTTAAATTTGTCTTTATTTTCAAGTTTACATTTATCATCAACAACTTTACTTATTTTTTTGCCAAGAGGCATACCTATGTAATCTTCTTTGCTGGCCTGTAATATACCATTTAAATAATTATATATTTCATTAACATTGTCATCTTTATCTAATAAATTAAACAAATCTATTTCTTGACTATTTAAAGCTATGCCTCTTATATCCCCGTTACTATTTAAACTTTTAATTAAATCCATAACACTACACCACAAACAACTGTCTTTATTATTTATAATAATAACATATATTAATTAATATTTCAATTTTTATATTTCAAAAATTAGTTCGGTTTTGGTCATATAGGTTGTATTTTCCATGTTTTTTAATAATTTATATTTTTATCAAATATAGTAATAGCAATAGTTGTATGGATTTGTTTCCAAAAATTCAACATTTTTGTCTGCTTATTGTCTGCTACAGCAAGTAGCAAACGGGTGCAACTTAGTGCAATTCAGTGCAAGTTGCAAAAAAATTAAAAAATGGCATAATGCCAACAAAAGCCACAACACTGGGATTTATCGGCATAAATTGACATAACAAAAAAGAGCCCTAAGGCTCTATTCTTGGCTCCTTGTGTTGGACTCGAACCAACGACCTATCGGTTAACAGCCGAGCGCTCTACCGACTGAGCTAACAAGGATTATATAAAATTGGCGACCCCCTATCTTCCCCATGCGAGTATTTTCGGCATCAT
>JAFYUV010000010.1 GCA_017549425.1 Clostridia bacterium
AGGTGTAACGGGTTCAGGAAAAACATTTACAATAGCAAATGTTATCAGAGAAGTAAATAAACCAACAATAATTATGGCTCACAATAAGACACTTGCAGGACAATTGTATTCGGAATTCAAGGAGTTCTTCCCTGAAAACGCGGTTGAGTATTTTATTTCATATTATAAAATGAGCTTAAAAACGGTGTTATTTAGTACCATTTAGTATTATTTAATCCTTAAAGAGCAAATTAAATAATACATGATAACATTTAATAACACTAAAATGTTAAAAATAAATTTGTGACTTTCATTCGTTACTAGACGAAAAGTTTACTATTAACCAAGTGTTTTTGAGATGAACAACCTATACATAAGTACGGGTTGTTCGTTTTTTCATTGTCAAAATATGTCTAATTTTGCGATGAAAAGCACAAATATATAAGAAATACTTATTGACAAACCTATGTTCGGACTATATAATATGTACAAGTTGAAATGTTGAAAGCTTTTGACAAAAACACTATAAAAGCATATTTTTTATTATGGATAATTAGAAAAACAAGTAGCTTTCGAACAAGAAAGGGAGGAAAATATGAATAATAAAATTACAACAATTATGAATGTTAATGAAAAAGAAATAAGAGTAATGAGAATTGATAATGAAGATTATATTTCTTTAACGGATTTAGCAAGATATAAAAATCCTAATGATCCTTCTGATGTGATTAAAAAATTGTTAAGTAATTATGATACAATAGAATTCTTAGGTTTATGGGAAGAACTTAGCAATGAGGATTTTAATTCGGCGGAATTCAGCCTAATTAAAATGGAAGCACCTAAGAAATCTTTTACAATGACTTCAAGTCAATGGTGTACTAGAGTAAATGCAAAAGGTATCACTTATTCTAAGGGGAAATATAGTATAGGAACATTTGCACATTCTGATATTGCTTTAGAATTTGCATCATGGATAGACAATTTATTCAAATTATATTTAATTAAAGAATTTAAGAGATTAAAATACAATGAAAGTTATCAGGCAAAAATAGAATGGTCGGTTAGAAGAAGTTTATCTAAGACAAATTATAGAATACATACGGATAGTATTAAAGAAAATATTGTTCCTAAACTTACAGAAAAACAAAAACAGTTTGTATATGCAAATGAAGCTGATGTTATAAATGTAGCATTGTTTGGAATGACAGCTAAAGAGTGGAGAGAAAGCAATCCAAATTTAGAAGGAAATATTAGAGATTATACAGATATACTTCATCTAATTGTATTAAGCAATCTAGAAGTATTAAATGCTAGTATGATCGATAATAATATTAGTCAAAGTGAAAGACTAGAAAAATTAAATATTACGGCACGAAAAGAGTTAAGTATATTAGCAAATAATAAAAATATAATTGATATTGAAAATTTAGATGCAAAACAGAATAAAATGTTAATTGAAGCGAAAAAAATAGAAAACAATTAAAATATAAGGTGAAACAGTGGATTTATATGAATACATGATGTTGAAAAAAGCAATAATTGTGGTATAATATATTTACTTTAATTTTTTACCTTGCTACTTTTAAGTAGTTTAACATAAAATAATTATTTTAAGGAGAATAACAATGAAAAACATATTACTAAATCTTTGTCGGTTTATAGTTGGTCCGGAAACTGGATTTTCTGGTGAGGGAAACGAGCAATGGTACTATTTTTTATCTCTTGCAATCAATGCAATGTTGTTAGCATGGCTAAAGCCGCAAATAGCATCAATGTTCATTTTACTTATGATTGTCCATTTTGTAACGGTATGCGTTTATGGCTATCGAGGTATAAGCGATTATGGCGCAAAATATTCATATCCTTATTTTGCTCTACATTTATTACTTTTGATAGTGGCAATTATCTTAAGTCCGTTTTGGGCATTAATAACAACTGTTATTTCAGTTGTAGCATTCTTTACGGCACCAGATTGCTGTGGAGATAGTATCTTTTTGACAGGTGCTAGATATAGTAAATGGCCGCTGCTTTTTAATGCTATAATTTTTGCTGCCTTTGTTACTATTGCGTTTATGCTTCCGATTGCGCTCTGGCTAAGAATTTTGATAATTATAGGGGTGATGATTGTTCATCCTATAATTGACTATTTTGCTGGTGAATGTATAATTATTTCCGATGTTACTTATGAGGCATGGGATAACATCAGACAAGATAGAAAGAAAAAGTAATGGTTTAAAACGACCTGCTGACTTGTAATCAGCAGGTCGTTTTATGTGTAAAGTATATATTTGTATACCGATTTATATTATGACTAGTACTTGTATTTTAATATAAAAAATGTTATTATTTTGAAAGAGTTTTGTGACTTTGTATTATCCCGTTTTACCTAGTGTTATCTAGTGCTAGCGGGATGAGAAACAATAAATTTGTGACTTTCATTCGTTCTTTGTAAAAAAGTTCACTATTAACCAATAGGAAAAGGCATTTGGGAACGAATTTGGGAACGAATTTTTTTAGAAAACTGGTTGAAAGTAAACCTTTTTTACTATGGGGATTCACAAAAAAGGAGAGAAAAATGTTCAAACTTCATTCGAATTTTAAACCAACAGGAGACCAACCTGAGGCAATAAAAACTTTGGTAGAAGGAATAAAACGTGGCGATAGATGCCAAACTTTGCTAGGTGTAACGGGTTCAGGAAAAACATTTACAATAGCAAATGTTATCAGAGAAGTAAATAAACCAACAATAATTATGGCTCACAAT
>JAFYUV010000011.1 GCA_017549425.1 Clostridia bacterium
AACTTCTGTTATCCTATTTTTTACTAAATAAAATTAACGTGGTCCGATACCTTTCGCTGGTATCTTTCCTTGCTTAGCTTTTATACTTTCTCTTTATTTTTCAATGTGCTTTGTTGTCGCTTTGTTTAGCGACGAGTTCAATTTTAACACAGGTCTTTCAGAATGTCAACACTAAATCGACAATTTTTTTAAATTTTTCTAAAAGAATTTTGAGGCATAAAAAAATCAGCTATAAGTTTTAAGATTATCTACATTTTATTACTACATTTACTCTTAATTACTTCTAACTGATGTCCTCACTTTCCTGTACATTTATTGTAACATATCATTACTAAAAAAGCAATACATAATTAATTATTTTTTATATTTTGTTTTAAAATTTCATACATTGTTATTGCCGCACTAACAGACGCATTTAATGATTCAATTTTACCTACCATAGGTATCTTTATTATACCATCACAATTTTCTCTAACAAGCCTAGATATTCCTTCCCCTTCATTGCCAACAACAATTCCAACAGCGCCTGTTAAATCTGTTTCGTATATCTCTGTCGCCCCTTCCATATCTAATCCATATATCCAAAGACCGGCTTTCTTTAAATCATTTATAGCACTTGTTATATTAGTAACTCTAGCTATTCTCATGTAAGATACAGCCCCCGCGGATGTTTTTTCTACTATATCTGTAACTTGAGTCGCATTTCTTTTTTGAATAATAACACCATGAAAGCCTAAACATTCTGCAGAACGAATTATAGCTCCTAAATTATGTGGATCTTCTATTTTATCTAGTATCATTATTCTAGGCTTTTCCCCCAAAGAATTTGCATGCTCTATAATATCTTCTATTTCATAATAATTATAATCTGTTATTGAAGCCACTATTCCTTGTGAATTTTTTAATTTCTCCCCAGGTTTTGTAACCATATAGTCTAACTTTGTCTTGTCAGCTTGAACTGTTACAATCTTTTTTTCTTTAGCTTTTTGAATTACATCAAAAACCTCTTTACTTCCTTTTATTGCATATATCTTATTTATAGTCTTCCCAGTTTCTATAGCTTCAATTACTGGGTTTATACCATATATTAATCCCATAAATCCTCCATTTTTACTTTTAAACATGTATATATTTTAACATATTTAAATTACTATTACAATAATCAAGAATAAGCATTGTGTTTAAAATAACTTTGTGATAATATCATCATATATAATATGAGAGGTACATATGAAAAAAGATAATAAAATATTTGGTAATAAAATTAGCAATTCATATTTTTTAGATGCAAGGTTTTCAAAAGAACGTTTTATCTTAAAATATGGAGATGATACAAAACAAGTATATCACCTAAAAGCAGTTCCGAATCCAATTTTAAATAAACATATTGGCGTTATGAATCTTGAACGTTCATACAAAAAACTAACCTTAGAAGATAATGCAGTTATTGTTGGAAATATTAGGATGGGATTTGGCCACTATAGAATTTCCATGGCTATAGCTTCTTGTGCTTATGCTCTGGGATATACTCCTTATTGGTTAGATTTAGTTTCTTTTAAAGACACAACCGGAAGCAAAGTTATTTCTTATTTAAATGACCTATATTCATTAGGTTCAAGATTATCTCAAAAATCTGCCTTATTTGATAAATTGTTTTGGGAACCAGGCAGTAAAAACGCATATAAGAAACTGGGCAGCAATGTAATTGATGAAAAAAACAGCGAATTAATGATAAGAGCTTATCAAGACTTAGATAAAACTCTTCCTTTTATAGCAACGCATTCTTGGCCTGCTCAAGCAGCAGTTCATGCCGGAATGAAGTGTGTGGTAAACGCCGTGCCAGATAACTATCCTATGGCTTTACATTTAGCTGAGGGGTCTGTCCACACAGTACAAACTCCATCTTCGTATTTAGGTTATAAAACTCTACAAGATATGAGTGACGGCAAAATCCAACCAATGAAAGAAAGCGAAATAGTTTTAGCTGGTCATTACGTTGATCACGAAATAGTGAGTAACATTCAATTAGACTGTAAAAGAAGAATAAAAAGAATTAATCAAGATAAGCCATTAAGATTCTTAATACCAGTTGGCGGCGCTGGTGCAGGACTTGAGATGATTGAAAAAATATTAATTCATTTAATGCCACTTATAGAACAAAAAAAAGTGTGCATATTTTTAAACATAGGAGACCATAAAGATATATTAAACTCTATCACTAAAGAAATTCCTAACTTTAAAAAGATAGCTAACTTTCATGCAGATAATTTTAAAGTAACTGAAGCTTTTTGCACAAGGGCTGGATACGACGAAAATTTATCCGGTATACACGTATTTTATCATAAAGATATATTTGCTGCCGTATATTCTACAAACATACTAATGAGAGAATGTGATGTCATGATAACAAAACCAAGTGAATTAGCATTCTATCCCGTACCCAAATTATTAATTAGAAGAGTTGGGGCTCACGAAGCTTATGGAGCACTAAGAGCTTCTGAGATTGGAGATGGAACTATAGAATGTAGAACATTCAATCAAACAATTCAAATGTTAGATATGCTAATTAACGAAAAAAGCAACATTACTGCCATGTGCAACAATATAATAAAAGCAGATAAAGCGCATATATATGATGGTGGCTATGTAGCAGTTAAAACAGCCATTAAATTATCTAAAAAAGCAAAAGGACATAAATAAAGTCCTTTTGCTTTTTAATCATCTACTTTTAAAACCGTCATAAACGCTTCTGAAGGTAATTCAACTGTTCCTATTTGTCTCATCCTCTTCTTTCCTTCTTTTTGTTTTTCTAGCAATTTCTTCTTTCTCGTAATATCTCCGCCGTAACACTTAGCAAGCACATCTTTTCTCATAGCTCTAACAGTTTCGCGTGCAACTACTTTACCTCCAATTGCCGCTTGAATTGGTATTTCAAATAATTGCCTTGGAATAACTTCTTTTAATTTCTCAACTATTTTTCTTCCTCTTGTTTCAGCTTTAGTTCTATGAACAATAAAAGATAAAGCGTCTACAATTTCTCCATTTAATAAAACATCTAGTTTAACCAAATGCGAAGGTTTAAAATGGTCTATTTCGTAATCAAAAGAAGCATATCCTTTTGAACGAGATTTCAAACTATTAAAGAAATCATATATTATCTCATTTAACGGGATCATATATTGAAGTTCTACTCTTGTAGCATCAATATACTTCATATTAATATACTCCGCTCTTCTTTCTGTTGCAAGCTCCATAATATTTCCAACATATTCTTTTGGAACTATTATTTCTGCTCTCGCTATAGGTTCTTCAATTCTGTCTATTTCTTGAGTACTAGGCAAATCCGCAGGATTATATATTTCTAGCATTTCACCATTTGTTTTATATACGTTATATATTACCGATGGAGCAGTTGTAATTATTCCAATTCCAAACTCTCTTTCAATTCTTTCTTCAATAATCTCCATGTGCAAAAGTCCCAAGAAACCACATCTGAATCCATGACCCAATGCCGCTGAAGTTTCTAATTCGTAATTTAATGAAGCATCATTTAATTTCAACTTAAGCAAAGCTTCTTTTAACTCTTCATAATCACTTCCATCCGCAGGGAATATTCCTGCGTAAACCATAGACTTAACTTCTTTGTACCCTGGCAAAGCTTTCTCTGCCATATTATTTTTCAACGTAACAGTATCGCCAACTCGAATATCTGCTATATCTTTTATACTAGCTGTAATGTAGCCAACTTCTCCTGCACTCAATTCGTTACATTCTTCATATTCTCCTACTTTAAAATGTCCTACTTCTACTACTTCATAAGTAGTTCCATTAGACATAGTTACTATAGCGTCTCCTTTTTGTACTTTTCCGTCCACAACTCTAATATGTACAACTACGCCTTTGTAATTATCATATTTAGAGTCAAATATGAGCGCTTTGCAAGGTTTAGTATAATCCCCTACAGGAGCAGGAATATTTTTTACTATTTGTTCTAAAACTTCTTCCACATTTAATCCTGTCTTAGCAGATATACAAG
The DNA here is from genome assembly GCA_017549425.1 of Clostridia bacterium. Classification (GTDB taxonomy): domain Bacteria; phylum Bacillota; class Clostridia; order TANB77; family CAG-465; genus UMGS1649. Next base: position 4,037 of record JAFYUV010000011.1, read on the forward strand.
GTGCCTCGCTTGCATCTATTCCTATTATATCTTCTATTTCCTTTTTCACTTCATCTGGTCTTGCAGCCGGCAAGTCTACCTTATTTATAACAGGTAATATCTCAAGATTACTTTCTAAAGCTAAATATACATTGGCTAACGTTTGAGCCTCAACTCCTTGGCACGCATCAACTACAAGCACTGCCCCTTCACAGGCCGCTAACGACCTAGATACTTCATAATTGAAGTCAACATGTCCTGGAGTATCTATTAAATTCAATACATACTCATTTCCATCTTTTGCTGTATAATTCATTCTAACCGCTTGAGATTTTATTGTTATTCCTCTTTCTCTTTCTATGTCCATATTATCTAGAATTTGAGCCTTTGCATCTCTGGCAGCAAGCGTATTTGTAATTTGTAGCAATCTGTCTGCTAGCGTAGACTTTCCATGATCTATATGTGCTATAATACTAAAGTTTCTAATATTAGATAAATCCTTCACTTATTTTCTCCTCCAAGTAATTTTTCAGTGAAAATATTTTACCACATTTTTCTGCTAAAGTGAATACTAAATATATTTTTTGCCTAATAAAAGAACAAAGGAGAGGTATTACCCTCTCCTTGTTTAACAAATTACATTCCCGTCCATATCTATAATCATTTCAGGCTCCATAGAATTAAAACGAACTCTTGCATGACCGTCTGTATCAAAATGTGTTGCTGAGGCAAACCACTTTTTAGGGCTTAAAAGAATTCCGTTTTCAATTACATAGTTATACCCTAAATCTTCAAGATACACCCGTACAGGATAGTTATTGTTTTTTTCATTAATCATTGTACTTCCCTCCAAATTATTTTTAGAATTTATTTTTATTGTGTAGGATTTATTGTAACATTTTTTATGCGTTATGTCAAATGTATTTCTAATTTTATTACTTATTTTCACAATTATTGACAAAAGTTTCTCGCAATTGTATAATAAATTTTGGAGTGATAATTATGTTACAGAAAATTATAGGAGCTTGTAGAAAAGCTATAGATGATTATAATATGATAGATGAAGGAGACAAAATTGCTATTGGTCTTTCTGGTGGAAAAGATAGTATTGCTCTACTATATGCTCTCTATTACCTAAAAAAGTTTTATCCAAAAAAATATGAAATAATGGCAATCACTATAAATCCTGGCACAGAAGATTTTAAAACTGATGAATTAGAAAAATTGTGTAAAAAACTTGGTATAGAATATGTAGTATATAATTCAAATATTGCTAAAGTAGTTTTTGATATCAGAAAAGAAACTAATCCTTGTTCTTTATGTGCTAATATGAGACGAGGTATGATAAATAGCATAGCTATTGAACATGGGTGTAACAAAATAGCTTTAGGGCATCATAGCGATGATGTTATTGAGACATTTTTAATGAGCGTTTTATTGAACGGTAAAATACATTGCTTTGCCCCTGTTACCTATCTTAGTAGAAGCGATGTTAAAACAATACGTCCAATGATATATGTTGAAGAAAAAGAAGTAAGAGCAGTGGCTCGTGATTTAAGCTTTCCTGTTATGAATAAATGTTGTCCTATGGACGGTTTTTCAAAAAGAGAATATATGAAAGATTTAATTTACAAAATTAGAAAAGATATTCCAAATGTAAAAAAACATGTCATGGGAGCAGTTAGACGTTCTAACATTCCAGGCTGGGAATTACCGAATGAAGAAAACAATAAATAAATAAACAAAAAACACTATTTAGAAAACTAAATAGTGTTTTTTCGTTTTTATTCTTTTTCAGTTATGTTGTCAATCACTTCATTGAAAAGTACAATAAGTTCTTTCAACTCTTCTTCAGAAATATCTGTTTTGCACATCTTTCTAATGTTTTTTAGATTTCGGAATTGACAAGTAAGACAGCCAAATGTTGCGTAATGTACTAAACCTATTTTCTTAAGAGAATCAATTTTATTATTACTCTTATTTAAATATCTTACCACATAGGTAGATACTGTGTTTATATCTTCTACAAATTCGTCATTTAACTTAACAAAGTAATACTCATTGTTCCAAGGAATCAATTTTCTTAACATCGTTTCCATTTCTGAACATTCAATTCCATCTTCAGCAGCTGCATAATATTGTTCAAAATCAAAAACTTCTATTCCAAACTGTTCCAACAAATATATCATTGTGCTGAAATAAAGGAAAATATTTTTGTCCGAAAAATCTGGTTCTGTTTTATAAAACTGTCGATAAATCTCGATTAAGACTCTCTCATCACTACTAAGACTCATCTTAGGATAAACATCTTTCAAATTATCTACTGTATACTTACACTGTTCTATAAATGTCATTACAGTATCAAACATAGTTGGGTCGGTTAAATCACAACCATCGTTTGTTGCCTTTATGTTTAAGCCATACGTCTCACAATATTCTACTTCAACTTTATCAACAAAACCTTCTTGTTCTGATAAAACAATTGATGCTTCATAGGTATATAAGTCATCCATTATATATGTTGCTCTTTGAGGAAATTTACTCTCTGTAATAGCGACTTCAAGTTTTCTTAACCTATAATTTCTAAATACTGTCTTTATGCAATAAACTATTTCACTTATATCATTTCCAAATTCATGATTAGTAAAAATAGCTCTTGCGTATGACTTTATTTTTGCTGTTGGTAATCCTGCAAACGTTGAGTCCCCCTCAAGAGAAATATATAACCGATAATTCTTCTTGTTCAAGTTTACTTCAAATTTCATAGTATAAATCCTCCAAATAAAAAATTATTTTTAGATAAAAATATTAACACTAGTTAATTATACTATATTTTCTGCGATTTTTCAACTTTGGCTATTTTCATTAGCGTTTTCTACTTCTTTCAACATTAAAACATCTTCTAATTTATTTAACCCTACTATTCCTGTTGTGTTTATATAATGGTCATGTTTTTCAATAATACTAGAAATGTTGCTAGACAAATCATATACATCATAACAATTAATTATGTAACCATTAAATTCATTTATGTTAAGAAAACTATTTGCATTCTCTACAAACCTTTCCTTTCCATGAACTACAAAAACAAACTTTTCTTCTAAATAATTATTTAATATATTTTCATTTAACCATTCGCTATAAAACATTCTGTCTTCTATATTTTTATAAAACTTAGAAATAATTTTTCCAAGCTTTTTATTTTCCTCTTTTTCATTTATGTATATAATCTTCATATCAGATAAATTATTTTCAATAAAATTATTTGCAATTATACATGCATGAGTTGTATTAACTGTAAAACAGCATAGTTTAGTTTTGCTCATAATCTTTCCTCCTTTGTATACATTAATACTAACACTTTTAAAAATTACAGTCAACGGAAATTTTTATACACTTTTGTATAATTTTGGAAATTTTACACAATATATTTTTGGTGATTAAAATGTTAAAAAAATTTCCTGTTTTTTTTACAAAATTAAGCAATATTTTTTCGTGTAAAAATTTATTTATCTTATCTTTTATATTATTAAATTTAATTATTCTTTCAAAAACATACAATGCTCAATCTAATATACAAAATTATTTTAGAGTTCATGTAACGGCAAATAGCAATAGCATATCTGACCAACTAGTGAAATATACCTTAGCCGATAAACTTAATAATTATATTTCTTCTCTTATACAAAATTGTTCTTCGAAAAAAGATTGTAAGAAAGTAATAGAGGAAAACGTTGAAGAAATCCTTGCTATAAGCAATAACATTTTAAAAGATAAAGGAAAAAACTATACTGTTTATGCAAAAATAGGCAATATTTATTATGAAGAAAAACAAAATGATAATATGACTATGAGTGCTGGTATTTATGATTCTATACAAATTGTATTAGGTGAAGGAAAAGGAAAAAACTGGTGGTCTCTTATTTATCCTAATGCTTTTAACAGCTATGTAGAATATAATAAAAAAGCAGATGATACAAATCACATATCTAGTAGTGATTTAATATCATCTGAAAAAATTACTTATCATTTTGGCTTATACGAATTAATAGCCAAACTATTTGATTAATTATTTACTCTGTATAAATTCCTGGATTTGGATTTGGAACCGGATTTGGAACTAGTTCTGTTCCAGGATTTTCGCCTGGCACATCTTCTGGATTTTCTGGTTCTTCAACAACAGGTTCTTCAGTGTGCACGTCACATTTTTCTGTTTTGTCTGTTAACATGTACTTCCAATCACCAGGTTTTATTTTTGGTTCAGACGCTCTTGTTATAAATGATTGTTCTTTAACTTCTACATCTTCATATAGATGACAGAACTCTGTTACCAATTTCCCACTTACGCTACAAACTTCAGCTGTAACGTGTACATTACAAGTATCTGTTGGTACAGTTCCAGAAGCAAATAATTCAGATTTAACTACTCCAGATCTAGGATCTGCTTTACATGCATCTGTAGCTGCTAATCCAGATAATGTACATACTTGTGCATAAACTAACCCGCTAGGCTTTTCAAAAGATTTGCCGGATAATGATGAATGTACTTCTTTCATTACTGCATTCCACACATACATTTGAGCTGTGTTGTTAACACTAGCTTTATTATCATCATAACCAATCCAAACAACACCAGTATAATAAGGTGTCATTCCACAGAACCACTTATCTATTGCGTCATCTGTTGTTCCTGTTTTACCAATTACAGGTATAGAACTTTTAACACCAATATATCCTGCTGCAGTTCCGCTAGTAACAACTGATCTCATACAATCTGTCAATAAATATGCAGTTGTCTTTTTCATAACCCTTTTATACTCAGTTTCGGCTTTTAATATTTCATTATCTTCACTATCTAAAACTTTAGTATAAAATTGAGGTTTTATATATACACCACCATTAGCAATAGTAGCATACGCTCCTGCCATATCTATTACCTTTACACCTTCAGAAAATCCACCTAAAGCTAACGCTGCTAGATTCTTATCTGCTGAAGTTAAAGTAGATAAACCTAAATTTTTAGCAAAAGTATATGAATAATCTAATCCTACTTCTTGTAAAGTTTTTACAGCAATTGTATTTAAAGAAATTGCTATGGCATATCTTGTAGATACATATCCTTCATATCCTCCGCCAAAGTTTCTAGGCGCCCAACCGTTTATTGAAATATATGAATCGTCGTATCCTTTGCCTGGATAAGATTTACCAAGTTCAAAAGCCGGGCCATAAACAGTAAGCGGTTTTATTGATGATCCTGATTGTCTTTTCATTTGAGTTGCTCTATTGAATGTTGAAGTTCCAGTTTTTTCTCTATAATCTGTTCCACCCATAAGACCTACAACATAACCTGTAGCGTTATCCAATACAACCATTGCAGATTGCATTTTTTTACCATTTTTAACTGGGAACCAACTATCGTTTGTATAAGCCTTGTCTATAGCTGCTTGTACTTTAGGATCTAATGTTGTATATATTTTTAAACCATCTGAATATAACATTTTAGTAGCAACACCTTCTGTTATATTTTTTGTTTCCATTAAATCTTTTATTACCGCTTCTATAACAGCATCAACGTAATATGTTGTTGCTGCAGCAGATGCTGCAAGTTCGCCCTTTTTAAAAACTAATTCTGCAGTTAAAGCTTCATCATGCTCTTCTTGAGTTATTTTATTTAATTGTAACATTTTTGAAAGTACAAGTTTTTGTCTCTCTATTAAACTCTCTTTATTTGAGTCTCCATTATATGGATTGTATGTTTCAGGAGCTTGAATTATTGCAGCAAGGCATGCTGATTCGGCTAAATTTAGTTCTTTTACATCCTTAGCAAATAATGTATTTGACGCAGCTTGAACTCCATAAGCCCCTTCGCCCATATATATAGTATTTAAATATGCCTCTAATATTTGAGATTTATTTAACTCTTTTTCTAAAGTTATAGCTCTATACCATTCTCTTATTTTTCTTTGCCAAGCTCTATCCTCATCTTTAGTAATATTTTTTACTAATTGTTGAGTTATAGTACTGCCCCCAAAAGAAGAGTCTCCTCCGTTTAATACATATTCTATAACTGCTTTACCAGTTCTCTTAATATCTATTCCTCCATGAGTTTCAAATCTCTCATCTTCTATGCTTACAACAGCATCTCTAAGATATTTAGGCATATCGTCATAACTTACCATGTATCTATTCTCTTCGCTTAAAGAATCTATTTCATCACCATTTTTGTCATATATTACAGTAGTAAGTTTCAACAACTTTAATTGCGCAGTGTCTAAAGTCTCTGTGTCTGTTATTATATCGTTCAACACACCTAATACCACGCCAGCTCCTACTATCGCTGCTGCTATAGCTGTAAATATAAATATTTTAAATATTAACCAAATAATTTTTCCTACTTTTTTCTTCTTTTTAGGCTTTGAATTTTCTTCTGAATTACTTTTCTTTTTGCCCATTCTTTTTAACTTAATTTTCTTTTTTGATGTTTCATCGCTATTATTCTTTTGCAATATACCCACCTCTTTATACATTTTACTACAGTGTATATTAAAATTCAATATGAAAAAAATTTATTTAATATTCTTCATACAAAATAAAAGTATACTTTTACCATAAATACGACAAAAGTATACCATTTATACAAATATTTTGCAAGCATTTCGTAAGCCGGGTTCTGTTTTTGATAGTCATTAATCTAGGATATATATCGCTATATATCTCAAGCCGTCATTTCAAAAGATGGCAAGGCAACCTTAACCTTTTAGACTGACGTTGCACCAAATGGGGTTTACACAAAAAATCTATGTCACCATAAATCCTAGTGAGCTCTTACCTCACTTTTTCACCCTTACCAAAAACTTGGCGGTTATTTTCTGTTGCACTTTCCTTAGGATTACTCCCAGTAGACGTTATCTACCATTACTGCCTTGAGGTGCCCGGACTTTCCTCATAAGCGAAACCGCTTACGCGACTATCTGAAATACTTGCTATATAATATAATACCACTTTTTATGTTAATTGTCTACTGTGTCTAACACTTTTGAGATTTCTTCTTTTTCTTCTAAAGTTTTCGCATTGACTCTATTTACAACTTCTTCATCTTTTATTTCGACCATCTCAGATATAGATGAAGTTTTATACTTTTGAGTTATATAAGCTTTAACTTCTGAATTAAATTTTTCTTTAGCTTTAGCATTAGACCAAGTTGTTCCTTTGTAAAACACAGCTTTTATATTGTCTGGAGATTCACAAAATTTAACATAAGCTCTATATCCATAAACAGATATAATATATTCAACAGTTGCTGCAGCAACATCCAAGTCATATTCACTTGCTTTTTTTTCGTCTTTAAGGCTTGTTGGTTTTGACATCTTATATTTGTCTAGCAAATAACTAAATTTCCTTCTATTAGAAGCACTTTGCAATCTATTGCATACGTACGCTCTCCATCCATATACTAACCAAGCTGGCGTTTCTGTTAACTGTTCTAATTCTTGCTCTGTTTCATCAATTTGTTCTTTTTCTTCCTCATCGACTTGATTTATTTCTTGTAAAGCTTTTTCTAATTCCTCTTCCTCTAATGCTTCTAATCTTTTTTGCTCTTCTTCCTCTTCTTGTCTTTCTTTTTCTTCTTGCTCTTCTAATTCTCTTTGCTTTTCATCTTCCTCTTCTTGAAGTTTTTTAGCTTTATCACGTTCTTCTTTTTCTCTTTCAGATTTTATATATCTTTTAACTGTGCTTTTTAATTCATATTGACCTTTTGAGTCTAACGCAATATATTCAGCAATTACCATAGATATAAGCTCAGAGCTAAATGCGGTATATACATTTACCCCTCTTCCTTGAGGAAGAACCATGTGCACGCTTCCATCTTCGCCATATAAAATATATCTTGTTTCAATTCCTTTTGAAGCCATATGATGCATTTGTTTTGTTTCCATTTTTTGTAGTTCATATCCCATAGCTTTTCTAAAAGACTTAATTTCTGGATAAATATATATATGTACTTGTGAAACCTCTGATGCTTGTTTTAAATTTACCCCTCTATATCTTTTTAATTTTTCAACAACAACATTTAAGTCACGTTTTGCAGCTTGTACAAAACTGCCATTTACTCTTTTATTGTAGTGAAAAATTATTCCACCAACTTTTTCAGTATCTGGGAACAAATAATTGGTATTCTTTGCCATACGTTCCTCCTACATTTTATCTGGACATTTAATTCCAAGAATTCCTAAAACTCCTTTTATAACAACGCCTGTACTATATACTAGCGCAAGTCTTGCATTTTTTAATTCTTCATCTTCTACTATTACTTGACATTCATTATAAAATTTCGAAAACAAAGTTGCAACTTCTATTACATATCTTGTTAATACGGATGGTTCATATTCTTCCGCAGCTTGTTTCATTACATTTTCTAAATCTGCTATTTTCTTTATAAGCTCTAATTCTTCTTTTTCTTTTAAAAGGCTTGCATTTACTTGAGAAGGAAGTCCACCTGCTTTTTCTAATATACTATTTGTTCTAACAAAAGTATATTGAACATATGGGCCTGTTTCCCCTTCAAATTTTAGCATATCATCTAAATCAAAAACTTCATCTTTTATTCTAGAATTTTTTAAATCGTTAAATATTACAGCTCCAATTCCTATCTTCTTGGCTGTTTCTTCTATTTCTACATCTTTACCTTTTTGTATAAGAGTTTCTCTAGATTTTTCTATAGCTTCATCTAGTACTCCTTCTATTGTAGCAGAAGCTCCTTTTCTAGTTGAAAATTTCTTTCCATCAGAACCTAATACCATTCCAAATGGCACATGAACTAACCCTTGTGCAACATCCTTTCCAACTATATGTTCCGCCACCTCAAAGACTTGTTTGAAATGCAACATTTGCTCGCCACCTGTTACATAAATACATTTTTCAAAATCATATTCTCTTTTTCTAAATAACACTGCGGCTAAATCTCTTGTTGCATAAGTTGTAGAACCATTAGATTTTAATATCATACAAGGAACTTTTTCTTTTTTTAGATTAACTACTTTTGCGCCCTCACTTTCAGTAAGAACCTGTTTTTGTTCTAAAATATCCACAATTTCATCCATCTTATCGTTATAGAAAGCTTCTCCGTTATAAGAATCAAATTCAATATCTAATTTTTCATATATTCTTTTATATTCCTTTATACTTAATTCTCTAAACTTGCTCCATAATTCAACAGTTTCTTTATCACCTTGTTCAAGCTTAGCAAAGTTTTCTCTAGCCAGTTCTATAACCGACTCATCCTCTTTAGCTAGCGCACTTATTCTTACATAAATACTTACTAGACTTTTTATAGGTTCTGTGTCTAAGTCATATTCATCTTTCCATCTTTTATATCCTTCAATTACATAGCCAAATTGAGTACCATAATCACCCAAGTGATTAATACCAACTGTTCTGTAACCTAAAGCTTTATATAAGTTGTATAAAGCCGCCCCTATAATTGTTGTTCTCAAATGTCCTATATGAAAAGGTTTAGCTATATTAGGAGAAGAATAGTCTATACAAACTGTTTTTCCCTTTCCTAAATCACTTTTCAAATACTCTTCACCTTTGCTTAAAACTTTGGAAATAACTTGAGAAGCAATAACATTACTATCTGCAAAGAAATTGATATATGCCCCTACCGCCTCAATTTTTCCTACACCTTCTAAATTCAAAGCTGTTAACTTTTCATACAATTCTTTTGCAATTTCCATAGGAGAGCGTTTATATACACTTGCAAGTTTAAAACAAGGAAAAGCAAAATCTCCCATAGAAGAATCCTTTGGTTTTTCTATATATTCTTCAACTTGAATTTCGTCATTTTCTAAAACTTTTTTTATGCTATCTATTATTATTTTTTTTATTTCGTCCATTTTATTTCCCTCCTCGTCTCGCATAATCTTCCATAACTTTTAATATTTGTTCTTCACTATCATCTTCAGCTATTATATTTCTTACTGTAGCTTTACACTTAGTACAAGTATATTCTATCTGCATTTTCTTTTTCCCTGTATCTAGTATACACACAGGTTTAAGAAGTCCCTTGCATTCATTTAGCCTGTCCCCAGGAAAAATATCAACATGCAATGAATACAAACATTTATTACAATGGTCGCGCGAAGTGTACTTTAATTTTTCCACTTCGTGACCACAATTTTTACATATAAACCCTTCGTCATTTTTTATAAACATTTTCTACCTCTAACCAATAAACTCTCTAAATAAAGAATCTTGTGGCACCATTCTCTCATCTGCTGTTAAGAAATTAGATAAGAAATTATATAATCTTCTTGCTTCTGAATAATTTTTACTTTCTGTACTTACTTGTAACAAAACTGGTTTTGCATATATACTCATTACAGCTACTTCATAAACCAAACTTGTATTAAATATATAATCCGCTCTATTTATGAATGGATATATATATTTGTTTTCACCAACTGTAATGTTAGGCCACATATTTAGTGTGGCTTCAACACTATGTCCTCTAGTCCTGTAATCTCTTACTATTCTTCTTAAAACTCTAGTATCTGTTGTTGATACTTTTGAAAACTCATCCATATTCAAAGTTGTCATAGGAGCAATATATATTTTGTATTTTAAATCTTCAGATATACTTTTTGTAACACTTGGATTTAGAGCATGTATTCCTTCCAAAATTATTATCGTATTTTCATTTAATCTAGCAAAGTCATTTAAGTATTCTTTTTTTCCTGTATAGAAATTAAAATTAGGAACACATATGGTTTCTCCTGTTAATAACTTTTGCATGTGGTTATTAAATAATTCTAAATCTAACGCATCTACTGTTTCAAAATCATAATCTCCATTAGGCAGCTTTGGAGTATCCACTCTTTCTTTAAAATAATTATCCATAGAAATTGCTAGTGGTTCTTTACCAATTTGTCTTAATTTATTGCTAAGTCTCTTTGCAAAAGTTGTTTTTCCTGAACAAGAAGGTCCAGAAATTAACACCACCTTTACATCTTGTCTTTTCTCTATTTGTTCTGTAATTTCATCCAATTTTCTTTCTTGTATTTGTTCGCTAGTTTGTATTATATTTTTAATACTTCCATCTATAATTTTTTGGTTTAAATCTGAAATTGTTTGCACTCCCATTTCATCAGCATAACCATTAAATTCTTCAAAAACATCAAAAACTTTATTTTCTTTTACATCTAAGTCTATTTTTTCTTCATCTTCAATTGAGGAATATATTAAAACAAATCCTTTTCTAAATTTTTTTATGCCAAAATTCTTAATATATCCTGTTGTTGGCGCTACTATTCCATGCATAGATGCATATATACCATCAACTTCACACATAGAAACATTTGCTTTTATTTTAATTTCCATATTATCTAGCTTTTCTTCATCTTGCTGAAATTCATATATAGCATACGCTTCTTCAAAGCTCATATTCTCTTTAGTTATTCTTAAATTTTTATTAATTATTTCTTGCATCTTTAGAGCAAGATTTTCTGCCATCTTATCTGTAAATTCAAAATTATGGCATATAAAATAACTTTTAGAATCTATTGTATTACAAAGTTCTACTTTTAAATCTTTATATAATTCTCTCATTGCTAAAAATAGAACTAATTTAACTGTTCTCATGTATATTTTGTATCCATCTTTATCGCTATATGTTATAGGTTCTACATCACAATCCGAAACAATATTAGTTTGTAAAGATTTTACTTGGTTGTTTACTCTTGCTGCTATTATTTTTGTAAATTCTGTTTCACACAAATTATCCTTTAGCAAATCTTCTATTTTACTTTTATAATTTACTTCTATTATTTTTTCTTCATTTGGTAATATTTTTACTTTTATTTTTTTATCTTCAATTTTCATATATAAAATTTATCTCCTATCATAATAATTATATTAATAAATACTATTAATATGATATACTAAACAGGCCGAAAAGTCAATTATTCTTTACTTTTTTTAAGTTCTAGTGTATAATCTATTTTGTAATTTTTAAGGAGTGATTATTTTTATGAAATTAGGTATAGTTGGACTTCCAAATGTAGGTAAAAGCACTTTATTTAACGCTATAACTAAAGCTGGAGCTGAAAGCGCTAATTACCCATTCTGCACAATTGAACCAAACGTAGGAACAGTTCTTGTTCCTGACGAAAGATTAGAAGTATTAACTAAAATGTACGACGCTTTAAAAACAACTTATGCAACTATAGAATTTGTGGATATAGCAGGGCTTGTAAAAGGTGCTTCAAGAGGAGAAGGGCTTGGCAACAAATTCTTATCTCACATACGTGAAGTTGATGCAATTGTTCATGTCGTTCGTTGTTTTGAAGATAAAAATATTGTACACGTTGAAGGAAAAATTGATCCTTTAAGTGATATTGAAACTATTAATCTAGAACTTATATTGGCAGATATAGAGACTGTAGATAAACGTCTTGAAAGAGCTCAAAAAGGAGCTAAATCTGGAGACAAAAAAGCTATTCTTGAAGTAAATGCCTTAAAGAAAATTAAAGATAGCCTAGAAGCATCAAAACCCGCTAGACAAGTAGAACTTTCGGAAGAAGAGCAAGAAACATTAAAAGATTTATTCTTACTTACTTCAAAAAAAGTAATATACATAGCTAATGTAAACGAAGACCAATTAAAAGATATTGAAAACGATAAAAATGTAAATATAGTAAAAGAATTGGCTAAAAGTGAAGAAACATTTTGTATTCCTCTATGCGCTAAATTAGAAGAAGAATTATCTGAATTAGATGATGAAGACAAACTTCTTTTGATGCAAGACTTTGGATTACAGCATTCTGGCTTAGATGAACTTGCTACGAAAAGTTATGATTTACTAGGTCTTATGTCTTATCTTACAGCCGGCAAACAAGAAGTTAGGGCTTGGACTATTAAGAAAAATACAAAAGCACCTCAAGCAGCTGGTAAAATTCACACAGACTTTGAACGCGGATTTATTAAAGCTGAAATCGTATCATATGATACTTTAATAGAATGCGGTTCTATGTTACAAGCTAAAGAAAAAGGTCTTGTTCGTTTAGAAGGTAAAGAATATATTGTTCAAGATGGAGATATAATATTATTCAAATTTAATGTATAGTAAAAAACACGTCATTTATTTTGACGTGTTTTCTACATTTATATATCCAATTTCAGGGCTATTAAAAATCCTTACTGGTATACAGCTATATCCTATTCCTCGGTTTACAATCATATTTGTCTCTTCTTTATTATACATTCCTTCAAAATATTTTGGAAAGAATTTACCTTCCGGAGACAGCAAACCAAACATTCCTGGAATTCTTATTATCCCTCCGTGTACATGACCTGTTAATATTAAATCAAAACCACATTTGCTATATGCATCAAAAGAAAATGGCGAATGTGCTAACAACACATTATATTTTGTATTATCTAGTTTTCCTATTTTCTCTTCTATCTCGCCATGATTTATAACTGCCTTTCTATTATATGTATACTCTTTTGTCTTAGAAGTAACCAAATTATATCCTATACCATATATCCTTATGTTATTCTCCAAATCTGTATAACTATTATTAAGCATTACAACTCCATATTCTATCATCTTGTTCAAGCATAAATCTAAAGTTTCTTTATCCAAATATAACTCGTGATTACCAATTACATAAACACATTTGTATTTACTTGCTAAAATACGAACAAATTCTAACATTCTTTGTATTTTTCTCTTTCCTTTATCCAATAAATCTCCGGTTATTACTATAATACCAGGATTTAATTTGTCTATTTTTTTAATAATTTTATATGAGTCCTTTCCGCATTCTCTTCCATGAACATCAGATAATTGAACAATTTTTAATCCTTGCCTCTTTATCTTTTTATTATTAATATTATACTTAGATACAGTTATATTAAAATGACAAAATATAGCAGAAAATACGATTATACAAGCAATAATAAAAATTAAATATACCATAAAAACCTCTAAGGTTTATTATAATACCACAACTAAATAATTATTACTATAATTTTTATTTAAATATTTTAAATTATTTTCAAAAAAAGCTTGACATATTTTATCTAATTAATTATAATATTAATTGTTCACTACCAGTGAGGGCCTTTAGCTCAGTTGGTCAGAGCAACCGGCTCATAACCGGTGGGTCCAAGGTTCGAATCCTTGAAGGCCCACCACTTGCTAGTAGTGAATAATTTTTGGGCGGGTGTCCGAGTGGCTAAAGGAGGCAGACTGTAAATCTGTTAGCGTTCGCTTACGATGGTTCGAATCCATCCCCTCCCACCAATTAAATCGTCAAGCAATTGGCGATTTTTTTGTACCTAAATTTGACTTACATCTTTCGTTTTGGTATAATAATTATGTTAAGTTTAAACGATTCAAAAATAATTATTTAAGGAGATTGTTATGAACTACAAGATTATTTCAGCAGTAAACCAAAAACTCCCCTATGCGCTTAATGAAGTCAGCGAAAAAGTAAGCAAGCTTATGCAACAAGATGGCTGGGAAGTACACGGGCCTTTATGTGTATCTGAGCCTTCCATTGCTTATGCATATTTTACAGTATGGCAGCCACTTATTAAAAAGAATTAACTGGAGGCTGGTATGAATATTGCTAATTGCCATGAATTCAATATTGAATTAACACCTCTTGTTACCAATTCTCTTTTATCCCAATATGGAACTTTATCTTTTTATGACAAAAACTTAAATTTACCAACATCAGAATTAATGATATTCCTTGCGCTTAATGACGATAAGGACGGAAAGTATGAACTTAGAATTTATAAAAACAAGTCTACAGATAGATATATCCCTCACAAATCAGATAGAATAAAATTTCACGAAGATAACGACGAATACGCAACTTTTCTATTTGACGGCTTGTTTGACACTTTGTTCTTCATTTCTAATTTAAGTAAAAACCACAAAGAATATAGAGAAAGGCCTTGGAGAAAATAACTATGCAATACAAAATACTTTATTCGGATGAGAATTATTTACACACTGCTTCTTCTGAGCTTGTCTCAAAGGTTGAAGAAGCTATAAAAAATGGTTGGAAACCTCTTGGAAGTGTTTCTGTTACATCAACAAAAAGTGGTTATGCCACATACTACACTTTGTGTCAAGCAATGATAAAATATGACGAGTAACAAAAAAGATTATCTAGATAATTTTCTAGATAATCTTTTTTGTTTTAAAACTTCGCATACATAATTTCTTTTGACTTGCTTTTGACTTCTCTCCAAATATCTCTTTTTTCAATATCAAGAGGTTCATGGACAAGTACTGAAAATGGTACATAGCAAAGCTGCTTATCAAAACCAAGCCTTTCAAGCAACTCCTCTGCCCCTTTAAATTCAGGAATTAAATATAGTTTTGTTCCATCCGTAGAAAAACCAATTAATCCTTTGCTAATAAAGTAGCAGTTTGCCTCACACCGAAATTCAAGTCTTTCTGTCGCGCCAGACAAGTTGTTTCTTGCAAAAAATTCTTTTCGCATGTCTAGCGAAAACGAATTTTCCACAAGACCGTTTAAGGTCAAGACAAGTTTCCCCATTTTAGTATACTCCTTAAATAATTATTTTTTGATTCATAATTTTTCCATGTGTTATTATAACACAGGTAAACATAAAATAAAAGGATTTTATCTTAAAAATCCTTTTATTATTGTATTTTCTGCTTCTTTTTCATTTAATCCTAGTGTCATTAACTTAGTTAATTGTTCTCCTGCTATTTTACCTATAGTCGCCTCATGTATTAAATTAGCATTAACTGTGTTTGCTTGTATTTCAGGAATAGCCTTTACTTTACCCTCGTCTTTTATAATTGCATCACATTCCACATGAGCGAAACATTTTGTATTTCCAATTACCTCAGATTTAAATTCTTGATAAGAATTTTCTATTGCAACTGACCTCGATGTTAATTTGGCTTTTGCATCTTCTCCATCTAATTTTACTTCAAATACTGTTTTGGCTGTTTGTTCTCCATCTGTTAATATCTTTTCTGTTACCACTAAATTAGCTTTATCTTTTAACTTAGCTTTTGTTATTCGTAAACTTTCATCTACACCTTTAATTTGAACAGTATCCATAACCATAGAAGAATTACTCTCCATATATATTTCAGTTACAGGATTTAAAACTTTTTTACCTTTACCTTTTCCGTCCGCATAATGTTTTTCTATATATTTAACACTAGCATTTTCTGCAATATAAAATCTATGAATCCCATCATGTTCAGACAGTTTATGTTCATCATTATGAATTCCACATCCAGCAATTATTACGACTTTTGCCCCTTTTCCTATATGGAAATCATTATACACTACATCTTTCAATCCACTTTCTGTTATTATTACAGGTATATTTATTATTCCAAAAGGAGTTCCTTCTTTTACATATATATCTATCCCCGAATTATCTTGTTTTGAAATTATTGAAATATATTCGTTTACTTTTCTATCAATACTTTCTCCATTTTTTCTAATGTTATATGCATCAGCTTCTAGTATTGGTTTATCTTCCAGAATATTTTCCAATAACATTTCATCAGTTTTATTCATTTTTCCTCCATTAATTATTATATATCTTATCTAATACTTTTTCAGTATTACCACTATCTACGATTTTACCTTCTTTTAAAAGTATAATCTCATCTGCAATGTTAAGTATTCTTTCTTGGTGAGAGATAATTACCATAGATAAATTTTCTCTTATTTCATTAAATACTTGAATAAGTCCTTGGAAACTCCATAAATCTATTCCTGCTTCTGGTTCATCAAAAATACAAAGTTCAGATTTCTTCGCAAGTACAGTTGCAATCTCTATCCTTTTTAATTCTCCACCAGACAATGAGTTGTTTATTTCTCTTTCTAAATATTCTTTACCATCTAATCCAACTTTTTCTAACAACTCATAAGCTTCTTTATTACTTAGAGCATCATCATTTGCAAAACTTAAGATATCATATACTGTAAGGCCTTTAAACTTTACAGGTTGTTGAAATGCAAAACTTAGTCCTAGCTTTGCTCTATCACTAACAGATAGATTAGTAATATCTTTACCATTAAATATAATTTGTCCATAATCTGGTTTTTCTATACCCATTATAATTTTAGCTAAGGTAGATTTACCGCTTCCATTTGGTCCTGTTATAGCATAGAACTTATTGTCATATATTTTTAAATTTATATTGTCTAAAATTCTTTTATTATCTCTAACAAAAGAAATATTTTTTAATTCTAACATATTTATTCCTTTCACTTAAATAAGCACCTCTTAAGTATAATACTTTTCACAAATTATGTCAATAATATAGTTAAAAGATGGTACAAAGCACCATCTTTTAACTATATTTTTATTATATTTCCAATATAAAAGCCGATAGATATTGGAACGCCGGTCGCTTAGGCTCGACCTCAGGCCTTTAGGCGACTAGACGTATGCCACATACTTTACATTTCCACAAGTGTTAATTCTCCGTCTAAATTCTTTTCTCCAAAACGGATATTAGATTTTAGAACTATTACAGGGCGAAGAGCATACGACCCACCACGCTCATTGCCAGTCGAATAGAACATATCCTTGACGCAGGCGTGACCGCTCTCCACATAGCGCACATTGAAGATCGCATAGCCAAGGTTGACATAAACAAGCGACGCCGGAGACGAAAGCCAATAAACGTTTTGATTTGTTGTGCCATCTGCTTTTTTAAATATTAACTTATACTCGTCTGGTTTTGTTTCTGCATATGTTGAACCACTATAAGAATAGTAGTCTGATAAATAATCTTCAAATGGTTTGTCAGGTAATAATCTTGGCTTATTTATGCCTGACAAAGTGCCAAATTCTTCTTCAATTGTCCCAAATGTCAAAGCTTCAGGTGTTGTCACCGTTTTTCCATCATTATCATAATAGATACCTCTTGGTCCTGTGTAGCCTAATGCTCTGTTTACATCTTCTATTTTCATATTTCTCGCTGTACCATAAGTGCTGTTTCCATATAATGTATTACACAAAGTATTCATTCTATCTGGTCCTGTTGCATAACCATCTTGTCCTGTTATTTTCATAGTAAAACTTGTTGTCTCTTGTGATGTAAGTAATATATTTCCATTTTCATCTTGTCCTAGATATACCCAAGTCATATTTCCAGGTGTATAATAATCTTTTTTAACTGTTTCTATATAATAGCCTTGAGAGTCCTTTGTCTCATAAGTAGCTCCATCAAAATACGATGTTGGATTAGCTGTAGGTGTGTAATCTACCTTATCTCCTACTTTTACTTCACTTAATGGTGTTATTTTTATCTCTATTGCCATTCCTAGCTCTTTTACTATTTCCTTCTCACCAGCATCTAAAGTTTTATATACCAAATTACCATCCACTATTTGTAATTTGTTCCTATATGCATCCTTTATGCTATCTCCAAAGATATCATCATAATCTGCCTCTGTTATTGATGATGCATCAAAATATGGATTTTCAGCATATTTACTAGTTAAGTACAAATTATATGCTTCTTTGTAAGCAGCCATATCTGACTTAAATGCAGCTTTATTTGCTTGTTCTATTATGTTTGTATTAGACAATGATATTATTACTGTTGCAGCAAGTATCGCTAATATTATTATAGTTATTACAAGCACTATTAAAGATATTGCTTTTTTATTTGTTTTCATAAATTTTAACCCCTTTCTTTTGTTTGAAAACTTTTTTAAAGAACGCAAAAAGGCCTATGCTTTATGTATTTTACGTACACAAAACACAGGCCAATATTTCCTTTGGTCTTTATTTACACTATTTAGAAGGTTGTTTTGCCTTCCATTTACAGTTTTTACCAATATTTTCATTTGCATTCTCCTTAATTCTCTAATATATTATACCAAATTTTAGGAGTTGTCAATATATGTTAAAAAAAGATGGTATTTAATACCACCTTTTACTTATCTGAGCTCATAAAATCTTTTAATTTTTTACTTCTGCTTGGATGTCTTAATTTTCTTAAAGCTTTTGCTTCAATTTGTCTTATTCTTTCTCTTGTTACCATGAACTCCTTACCAACCTCTTCAAGAGTTCTTGTGCGTCCATCTTCTAATCCAAATCTTAATTTCAATACTCTTGCTTCTCTTGGAGTAAGCGTAGACATTACTTCATCTATTTGGTCCTTAAGTAAAACATCCGCAGCTTGATCTGAAGGAGATGGAGCATCTTCATCTGGAATAAAGTTTCCTATATTACTATCATCTTCTTCTCCAACTGGAGTTTCAAGTGAAATTGGATCTTGAGCTATTTTTAATATTTCTCTTACTCTCTCAACTGGTATTTCCATCTCAGCAGCAATTTCTTCAGAAGTAGGTTCTCTACCTAATACTTGTAATAGATGCCTTGATGTTCTCATCAATCTATTTATAGTTTCGACCATATGTACAGGTATTCTTATTGTTCTGGCTTGATCTGCTATAGCTCTTGTTATTGCTTGTCTAATCCACCATGTTGCATAAGTACTAAATTTATATCCTTTAGTAGGGTCAAATTTATCTACCGCTTTTATTAATCCAAGATTTCCTTCTTGAATTAAATCTAAGAAATGCATTCCACGTCCAATATATCTTTTTGCAATACTTACTACAAGCCTTAAGTTAGATTCAACAAGTTTTTTCTTGGCTTCTACATCACCTTCAGACATTCTACGCGCTAACTCTGTTTCAACCTCTAAATCTAATAGTTCTATCTTACCTATTTCTTTTAAAAACATTCTTACAGGGTCATCAACGCTTATATTATCTATAAATGAGAAATCCTTCATATCATCTAAAAGAATATCCTTTTCTATTTCAGATATATCTTCTAGATTTGGTTCAATTTCTAATTCTGCAAGACCAACGCCTAAGTTTTCTAAAGAAGCCTCTTCAGAACCCTCTTCTGCTTTTGGTTCGCCAGACTCTTCTTTAGGCTCTGGTTTTACATCTTCTATAGGTTTTACTGTAATATTAGCTTCTCCTAGTCTTCTATATACTCTATCTAGTTCTTCTGGAGTTAATTTTTCTTGTTCTAAAAATTCTACTATCTCCTTATATGTATATTCTTTTTCACCTTTTAATTTTTCTATAAATAACTCTACTTTATCTTTTTGTGGTTCTCTTTCTTTAACTTCTTCAACTTTATTTTTTACTTGTTTAGTTTTTTTATCCACACTTTCTTCTTGTATTTCTTTATTTTTTTCGTTACTTACTTTTTCCATAACTTCCCTCACATATATTACTTATACAACATAAAATGCTTAAATACAACCATTTGAGCATTAAATTTGTTTAATTTACCTATTTTCTTCAATATTTGAGTTAATTCTATTTCTAGAAAACTCTTTTCATCTTGCTCTATATCACTATCGCTTAAACGCTTAAGTATTTCATCTCTCTTTTTTAAATATCTGTACTTTTTAAAATTCGTCTCTAATTCAGATAACAATTTTGTTTTATCAAACGAAGACATATCTATACACAAAACTTCTGTAATAATTTTAATTTTTTCTTCATCATTAAACTTGCTAACAACGTTTATTTTACTTAAATCTTCTGTTTTAGATATTTCTATAAGTTCCAAATATATATCTTTTAATTCAATATTTTCAAAATCTTCTGCTGAATACTTTTCTAATATTTCTTTAGATATTTTCTTATCATTAGACATAAGAAGCGCTATTATATATTGTTCTTGTCTTTTTCTAACATTTTGTGCACCGCTAAGTTTTTTATTCACAACAATATTAGAAATATCTTTTTGTTTTTGTATAGTAGCAACTGTTTTTTTGGCTTTTTTGTTAACTTCCTCTTTTAGTACTTCTTTAGCTATATTATACTCACTTACTACTAAGTCTATATACATATCTTGTTCAATGGAATTGTCTATTTTAGATAAGATTTCTGCGACCTTACTTAAAAATTCTACCTTTTCTTCAAATACATTTAAATCTTTACCATCTCTTGATTTTATAATTTTATACTCAACTCCTGAAACAGAGTTTTTAATACAATTTTTAAAAGCCTCAACTCCATATTTATTAATATATTCATCTGGGTCTTTTGCATCTTCTCTATCTAATCTTAAAACTTTAATCTTTAACCCCTCAGCCTCTAGAATTCCTATAGCCCTTAATGTAGCTGTTTGACCAGCGTTATCTTGGTCATAAGAAATAACCACAGTTGAAGTATATTTTTTCAACAACTTAGCTTGGCCTTCTGTAAGAGCCGTACCAAGACTTGCCACAACATTAGACACTCCAGACTTATGAAGTGCTACTGTATCCATATAACCTTCAGTCATTATAACATAATCTAATGAGTTCCTTTTAGCTACGTTTAATGCATATAAATTTTTACCTTTATGATAAACTATGTTCTCAGGCGAATTAACGTATTTGGGTAATGATTTATCTAACACTCTTCCGCCAAAACCAATTACTCTATCTCTTATATCAAACATAGGAAATATAAGTCGGCCGGCAAAATTCTCGTATAATTCACCTCTATTGTTTTTCGCTACAACTCCTGCTTTTAAAATTTCCTCTTCTTTGTAGCCTAAATTTTTTAAGTGTTTTATAAGTCCAATGTTTTTCTTGCTACCAAAACCTAAACCAAACTTTACTATTGTATTTTTATCTAGTTTTCTTTTATCTAAATATTGTTTTAAAACGCTTTGTGGGTTTTCTACTTGTTCTACTAGGGCTTCATAAAAATATCTAGCAGTATCTTTGTTAATATTAAATACCACTTCTTTTTCGTCCTTAGAAACAGCAGGCGTATTATATCCATTTTGTACTTTATACCTTTCGGTATCTATATTAGCTCTTTCTGCTAGCAATTCTAAAGTTTCTCTAAAATCCAAATTCTCAAGTTTAGATATAAACGATACCGCATTTCCACCTTGACCACAACCAAAACACTTGTAAATTTGTTTGTCCGGAGAAACGGTAAAGGATGGTGTCTTTTCCTTGTGGAAAGGACACAATCCCAAATAATTAGCTCCTCTTTTAGAAAGTGGCACATATTCATTGATTAAAGAAACAATATCCGTGCTACTTAATACTTCATCTAATAAATCATCTGAATATATTGCCACAACTCTTCCCCCTTTTTTTAATTTTTGGCTTTTAGTAATTTTATTTTCTCATTCCTGTTATAATATATATTTCCAGTGCTAAGTAAAAAGCTCATTGAAAATAAAGCCTCAAATATGCAAAGTCCATATTCTTCATTAACATACAATACAGAAATTAATCCGTAAATTAAAATCATAGTTTGTACTAAAACTACTTTTGTACCATTTTTCCTTTTAAGAGCAAAAGATACTATTTCAGATAGCGCAACTATAATTCCTAGAATTATAAACAAAACTCTAAATGGTCCAAATATTGTATTTAAGGTTTCAATCCAATTATCATTTACAAAAACTCCTATATTGTTTAAACCTAGGCCATAAACTATACCGCTTACTATACTAGCAATTATTACAACTAAAACTAAAACAATTATACTCTTCTTTATTACTATCTCTTTACTGCCTTTTAATATCTTTTTTATAGCTTCAAATCTTTTAATATATTCTCCATCAACATAATCTGTTGTAACAAATAATACTAACAAAATTATAACCCATGCTGATAGTGAACCACCAAATAGAATGTCTAGAGATACAACCAAAGACAATATTAAAGTTAAAATAATATATTTTGTACTTTTATCTCCATAATTTATTATCTCATCATATATTTTGTTAATTAAAAGCAATCCTAATAATACAAATGTAGTATTAAACATAAGCGAATTATACTGAACAGAATTAATTAAAGATAATGGTGTAAGCATATATGCTATTGCAGCAGTTGTTGCTACAGCATCATTGTCTAACAAGTTAGTCATAATTTGTTTTATTAACATTGCATTAATAAAAGTAAATAGAGAATTTAAAATAAGTGGAGCATATTTTGCCTCGTGCGTTATATTAACAATAAAATCTAATATATACTTAGATAAAGATACATTATCTACTAGAACTACTTCTGTAGATATATGGTTTTTAAATACAAAAGCCATTACAATTCTAGAAATTATAACTAGAACAGCTAAATACAAACTTTTATATAGCAAACAGATTTTTTCATTGCCTGTCTTCTCTTTTATTTTTCTTTTAAACACTTGGTAAAAGCAAACACTTAGTACAAATATTACTAAATATATAACGACACCTAATGTGTTTACTCTTATGTCAGATACAAAATCTGCTTTAAAAGCCACAACTGACATTACACACATAAAAACTAGATATAAAATTGTAATTATGCTACGATTAATTCTACTAAATTTCAACATTTTTCCTCACACTTTTTTTGCGGTTATTATATCACAAAAAACAAGCATAAACAAGTAGTTTTATCTTGTTTATGCTTATATGTTTTATTACAAATTTAATACATCAAAAAATTTTAATAGTCTCTACATTCGCCATAACCGCCACCGTATTCATCTTCAAATACCATAGGACACCCACAAAAGTTGCAATATTCTCCGCTATCTGCATAATGTTCATGCAGAACAGGATAAGTAAGTATTTTATTTGAACAATAAACTGTATATGTTCCATCTCCTCCATAGTTAATAGAGTTGATCCACCCACTTTCTTTAGTTACAGCGTTCCATTCTGCTTCAGTACCTTTAAAATAAATAACAGTCAAGCCATAACAATTAGCGAAAGCATTACTTTCAATCGTTGTAACACTATTAGGCAATACAATATAGTTAATACTATATTGTATTTTAAAACCTGAAATAGTAGTTATTCCGTCTGGAAAAACAAGGCTACCTGCTACACTGTCAGGATTATCAGCATAAAAGCCATCAAGAGAAGCGGTTGTGCCAGATATGGCTATCACACCTTCTTCTACAAGATTATCCCAAGTTTTAGTTGGAGTAGAGGCATTGCCAAGATATACTCCTGGTGCATATGTTTTGTGTACACAAAACATATGGCAATTTATTTGGTCTTGTGTTCTTACTATTTAGCAGTTTTTGCCTCCTTTACAGTTTTTACTAGGCGGTTTATCATTTTATTGGACCACTTCAAAAGAGGACTTGCCACTTTTACTAAACCTATATTTCCCCATTGCATTCTCTTTCATACAAATATATTTTACACCAGTTTTTTACTTGTCAACAAAAAAGCGACTAAATTTTTAATATTAAATTTAGTCGCTTTTTTGTATTAAAGTAGTTCGCTATTTACAGCATCGCTACATTCTTTTTGTATTTTTTCTATTAATTCTTCAACACTTAACTTAAATTCTTCATCCGCTCTATTCTTTATAGCAAGTTCTCCACTTTCTTTTTCTTTAGCTCCAATTACAGCAAAATATGGAACTTTTTCAAGTTTTGTATTACGTATTTTATATCCAATCTTTTCATTTGAAGAGTCTAATTCTACTCTAATTCCAGCTTGTTCTAACTTTGCTTTTACTTCGTTTGCAAAATTTAACATATCATCATTTAGAGTTAATAACTTGATTTGAGTAGGTGCTATCCAAAGTGGTAATGCTCCAGCATATTTTTCCAATATAAGAGCTAAAGTTCTTTCGTAACATCCTATTGATGTCCTATGAATTATATAAGGAGCTTTCTTTTCACCATCTCTATCTACATATTTCATTCCAAATTTTTCAGCTAACATTTGGTCGATTTGTATTGTAATAAGTGTGTCTTCCTTGCCAAATACATTCTTAATTTGTATATCTAATTTAGGACCATAGAAAGCAGCTTCTCCAATTCCTACTTTATACTCTATTCCTAAATGGTTTAAGATTTTTTCCATCATATTTTGAGCTTCATCCCATTGTTCTTCTGTTCCAATATATTTTTCTCTATTATCTGGGTCCCATTTAGAGAATCTATATGATACATCCTCATATAATCCTAAACATTTTAGCATATATATTGCAAGTTCTAAGCAACTTTTAAATTCTTGTTCTAATTGTTCAGGAGTACACATTAAATGTCCTTCCGAAATTGTAAATTGTCTTACACGGATTAGTCCATGCATTTCTCCAGATGCTTCGTTTCTAAACAATGTTGAAGTTTCATTAAGTCTCATTGGCAAATCTCTATAACTTCTACCTCTATTTAAGAACACTTGGTATTGGAAAGGACAAGTCATAGGACGCAACGCAAATACTTCATCATCTTTTTCTTCGTCACCTAATACAAACATTCCATCTTTGTAATGATCCCAATGTCCAGATATTTTATATAAATCCGACTTTGCCATAAAAGGTGTTTTTGTTAATTGCCAGCCACGTTTTGCTTCTGTGTCTTCAACAAATCTTTGTAATAATTGAATTACTTTTGCTCCTTTTGGTAGAAGTATAGGTAATCCCTGACCAATATAATCTACTGTTGTAAAGTATTCCATTTCTCTTCCAAGCTTGTTATGGTCACGTCTTTTAGCGTCTTCTTGCTTTTCAATATATTCTTCAACTTCTTTTTCTGTTTCAAAGCATACACCATAAATTCTTGTAAGCATTTTGTTCTTTTCAGAACCTCTCCAATAAGCTCCTGTTGTAGACATAAGCTTTATAGCTCCAACGTCCTTTGTATTAGTTAAATGTGGTCCTGCACACATATCTACAAAAGGTCCGTTTTCATACATTGTTATATGTGCATTTTCATCCATTTCCTCTATTAACTCTAATTTATATGGTTCATCTTCCATCATTTTTTTAGCTTCATCAATTGGAACTTCATAAACTTTCATCTCTTGATTTTGAGATATAATATTTCTCATTATATTTTCTAATTTTCTTAAATCTTGTTCCGCAATAGATAGATTATCAAAATCGTAATAGAAGCCTTCATCTGTTGCAGGTCCTATTGCAAGTTTTGCTTCAGGATAAACTTTTTTTACAGCTTGAGCAAGGACATGAGAAGCAGTATGTCTTACCACTTTTATAGCTTCGTTATATTCTTTTTCTTCAACCTTTCCATCACTATATAATACTTTTATCATTTTTATTCCTCTTTTCTAAATTATATATCAAAAGATACTTTAAGTACCTCGTTAAATTTCATGTTTTTTATATATTCTTCCACCAAATAATTAATCTTTGTTGCTGTGGTTTCTTGTAAAATAATTTCTGCCTTTCCATCTAAATTCAAGTCTATTACATATTTAATTGAATATACTGGCCAATCTGAAGAAAGCTCGGTATCCTTAACATACGCATATTTTATAAGATACGCATTCCTTCCCTTTACACAAACTATTGCGCTATATACTCCCAAAAATGTAGAATCTGAAGATGTTACTGAATATAGCTTAACTTGTTCACCTTCTACTATTGAGGTTTGGTAAGCCTCAACAATTTTAACAGAACTATTTAATAATTTATATTTTCCTAATGCTTTTTTTACGTTCTTTACATCCTCTTCGGTTGTTGTAATTTTATTCAAGGCCACATTATTAGGCATAACACCCCCGGTTTGAACTGCTATATAATCATCTGGCTCTGGAAGCTTTGTTGTTTTTGTATAAAAAATTTTTTCTCCTCTCTTAAACCTGGCGGTCTCAAAGGTTCCTATTCTTCCTTCTTTAGAATACATATTTATTTCTATTGATGGAGTTACAGACAAGACTTCATCATACATTTTTTGAGCTCCAACCCAGGTTGTATCTTTTACTGCACCTAGTAAAACATTATTTAGCACAATTGTTTTGGCCTGCTTAGCAGTTACACTTTCTACTTGTTCAGATAAAGCGACTTTATTTTCAGGTCCATAATTTATATAATTTTCACTGGTTAAATATACTAAAAAAACTATTCCTGCAATAATAGCTATAGCTAGAACCATTATTAATATAAACACTATTCTACTTTTTCTTAAATCTTTATTTTTCTTTTTAACAGACATAAAATACCTCTTTAATTTATAGTTATCTTGCCACCCTCATCTATTGAAAATATACATCCACAAAATCTTTGTCTATATAACCCCAATTCTCGTGCTTTGTTTTGTCCTTCTCTAAAATATGGTCTAAAATCCTTGTATACAAATTTTACTCCATATTTATCTTCCAATCTTTTACACACTTCAATTATTTTGTCATGTTTTTGGTAAGGTGATATCAACAAAGTTGTGGTTACTCCATAATATCCATTATCTTTAGCGTATTTAAACACTTTGTCCAATCTAGAATAATAACAATATTCACAGCGCATGCTATATCCTTTTTCTTTAAAAGAAATAGCATTTGTTACAAAATCATACATGTTATATTCATCCAAATAAATACCTTGTTTACCAACAATATTCAAATATTGTTTTAAAGTATCCATTCTTCTTAAATATTCAACTTTAGGATGAATATTTATATTATACCATATTACGTCAAAATCTTCTATACTGTTGATGCCAAATTCATCTAAATTAGTTGAAATATTGTCATATACAGCAACCAAGCAAGGAGCACAGCAAGCATGAACTAACAATCTTTTATTATCCTTCTCCATTATATTTCACTCCTAAATGTTCGTAAGCAAGACGCGTTGCAACTCTTCCTCTTGGCGTTCTGTTTATAAAACCAATTTGCATCAAATAAGGTTCGTACACGTCTTCTATTGTATCTCTATCTTCTCCAGTAGAAGCCGCAATAGCTTCCAATCCCACAGGCCTTCCTGCGAATTTAGTTATCATAGTATCTAATATTTTTCTATCTATTTCATCTAGGCCAAATTCATCTATTTCTAATCTATCCAAGGTTTTTCTTGCAACTTCAAAATCTATTTTATTTTTATTCTCAATTTCTGCAAAATCCCTAGCTCTTTTTAGAAGCCTGTTAGCAATTCTTGGCGTCCCTCTACTTCTAGCACCTATTTCTTCGGCAGCCTCTTTAGTTATCTCTATCTCAAGTATTCTCGCACTTCTTAAAACTATTTGAGCTAATTCTTCCACTGTATACATAGCCAGTCTGTGTATAATTCCAAATCTGTCTCTTAAAGGTCCAGATAAAGCTCCCGCTTTAGTAGTAGCTCCCACTAAAGTAAATTTTGGTAAATCTATTCTTATACTTCTTGCAGAAGGCCCTTTACCTATCATTATATCTAAATTAAAATCTTCTAACGCCGGATAAAGAACTTCTTCTACACTTTTTTTCAATCTATGTATTTCGTCAATAAACAACAAATCATTTCTTTCCAGACTTGTTAAAATTGCAGCTAAATCTCCAGGCTTTTCTATAGCTGGTCCAGATGTAACTTTAATATTTACACCTAATTCTGCAGCTATTATTCCTGCTAAGGTTGTCTTCCCCAGCCCAGGTGGTCCATATAGCAAAACATGGTCTAGAGGTTCGTCTCTTTTTAGAGCCGCCTTTATATACACTCTCATGTTTTCTTTTACTTTAGTTTGTCCAATATATTCTTCCAACACCCTAGGTCTTAGCGATACTTCTACTTCATTATCTTCCTTAATATCAAATTCGGGTGCAATCATTCTATCTTCTATCATTTAATTACCTCAAACTTATGTTTTTAATTATACCATGCTAAAAAATAAAAGTGAAGTATTGTAACACTTTTTTTGCATTTTCATATTATGTATTATAGATTAGAAATTAATCTATAAACAAAGGGAGGAACTACATGTGGAATAATAGCAACAATTCTTTTATCTGGCTAATACTACTTATACTTATCTTCTTTTCAGATACTTCATCTAATTCAATTGGAGCTAATAATTATTTTAAATTAACTAGCCCAACAACAGACTTATTTAATGCATTTATTTAAATAAAAGCGAGGTGAATTTAAATGATAGATGAAAGATGTGGCGGA
This sequence comes from Clostridia bacterium, assembly GCA_017549425.1. Lineage (GTDB taxonomy): Bacteria > Bacillota > Clostridia > TANB77 > CAG-465 > UMGS1649. The sequence goes on from JAFYUV010000011.1 coordinate 32,919, forward strand.
GGCTGCGGATGTGGAAACTGCGGCGGCGGAAACTTCGGTGGAGGTTTCGGTGGTGGATGCTGCTGTATATGGATTATATTAATAATAATCGTATTATTATGCTGCTGCGGATGTGGATGCTAATTAACACATAACCCAAACTATATTTATACTTACCCAAGGAGTTTCTCCTTGGGTCTTAATTATGTTAATTTTTTACGTTATTTATTGTAATTTGCTAAAAAATGTAATACAATGATATTAGAGTATTTTTTATGGGGGAAATAAAAAATGGAATTACTAAAAAACTTAGCAGACATGTTGCAAGGCGCAAATTTAAATTTACTTATTTCAATTGCTGCAACTCTTGTATTTTTATTATTATTAATTTTAAAAGGAACCATATTACAAACTGGTATAAGAATAGTTACTAAAAGGAAAATAGATTTCTATTTTATGGTAATACCTACTTTTCTAGCTATAATAGTTAATACCTTGTTGTTACTTTGCGGTTATCTTGTATTAACTTATTATAATATAGATATTTTAGATAATATAATCAATCTATTGTTCCATGCAGTGTCAGATTTTACACAAATAATATATATACTTCTAGCTTTCTTAGGTGCAGAGATAATATTTATTTTAATTCAAGGTGTTATCTTAAAACTTATTAAGTTTGACATTGTTTTAAGCATAAAGAAATTAATACAAAAAGTGTCTAAAAAGTCTGAAGAATCACAAGAACAACAAGTACAATTAATTGAACCTGAAGAAGAAATAGATAACTCATATTTAACTGGAATATTATCTGGCCTATTCTGTTTTGCTATAATGTTCTTTTTAACAATTATATTAATTTACATAGGAAGTTTAATTGGTAAAAATTTATTTTAAATGACAACAATAGCAAAAGACTGCCGTAATTAACAGCAGTCTTTTATTATTATTTTCCTTCTCTTCTATTCCATTCTCTTCTTTTTTTTAAATACATTTTAGACTTTTCTTGTTTATTTCCACACGCAGGACAAGTTATGTACCTTACCAAATATTCAACTTCACCTAACATATCGTCATCACCATATCCAGCATCTATATACGTATATTCTGTACGTACTTCATGCTCAATTTCAACTTTGCACTTTTTTATTAAATGATACTTTCTACACTTATTGCAAAGCATATACTGGTCTTTTTTCTCTGGTTCAACCCACAATCCTAACTTTTTCATCCGTTTCTGAATTAAAGTAGGAATATAATCTCCTTGGATTTTTTGCAATATTTTTAGTTGTTGATCAAGAGTTTTCCCTTCAAGTTGTTTGTTTATGTACGTAGTAAATTCTTTTTTGTTCATAAAATTTCTCCTTATCTAATTAGATTTTAGATTTATTAATCTTTGCTCAAAATTATACCATTGTAAACAGCAAAATTCAATATATTCCGAATCTGTAGGTTTTCCTTTGTTTGAATTTACTGTATAACCCAATATTCTATAATGCGACTTACATTTCTCCTCTGTTTGATGCTACTTCTATTACATAGATGTTTTAAAACCTCTTTAATTTTACTTTTTATTTAATTTGCTTGTAAAGTATTTTGTATAAATTCGCAACTAATTTGTATGTTTATATATTCATAATTTATAACTTTATTTTATAAAACTAATTTACAATAGTAAACGCCAATAAATGTCGCTTTGCAATATTTTCTACATTTACAAAATATTTTATAATTTACTTGTATATACACCATAAGATTTGTATAATACACACAGGGAATATTTAGTTGTTGAGTGTCTACCTCCTTATCTTAAAAGAAAGGAGGTTTGGTAACAATGAATAAAAGAGTTTTCATTTTGAAAGTTCTTCGATACATAGTTATCAACTTATTCTTTCTTACCTTCCTGGTAATAGAGATTAAAAAATGACACTCATTTGCATAAATGAGTGCAACCTTTAATTATTTAAGGTAGACATTCAACGTGCTAAACTGAATGTTCCCTCTTATTTTATGTATTTCTACTTTATATATACATACTAACACATATTGTTTGTTTTGTCAAATATGAATTAATTTTTTATCCGTCTCCAACATTTATATTTAATTTGACTCTTTAGTAGCAATTACTGAATTTCTATTATAATATAATAATATTATACTTAGTAAGGCTATAGCAATTATTATAGTAAATACTATCAAATTAGTACTACTTATTTTCCCCAAAAACAACATAATTATATCCGCAAAATTTGCCACACCATGAACAAACATTGTCCTTGGTAATGATTTAGTGGTTTTATATGCAAATCCAAGAATTATTCCCATAATAATAGCACCTATTGCTAACACTACTCCACCCGCCATCAAATGCATAACTCCAAAAACAACTGCAGATATAATTATAGCTTGGTTTTCCGAAAACTTCTTATTTAATTCTCCAAACATAATTCCTCTACACAGCAGTTCTTCTGAAATTGGCGCAACTATCAATATAGAAATAGTATATAGAACAAATCCTAAAAATTGATTTTTACTATTAAAATAATTCATACTTGTTATTGTATCATTTATTCCACTAAAATATATATTGTATGTAATCATTAAAAATAATAATGAATATAAAAATGCAATTAATATAAGAAAAATATAGTTCTTTTTAGTGTTCTGTACATGTTCCTCTTTTGATTCTTGTTTTTTATTTATTTTTACATTCCATATAATTCCGAAAATTATTATAGCAACTATATTAGAAAATATTGTTAATAACAAATTATTATTAATTGCAAATTGATTAAGCATTTCTTCATTTTCAATCCCATTTGAAATACCAACCATCATAAAGCCAAATTGTACTATAAAAATAATTACAAAATATAGAATTGACCATCCTGCACACTTTAAAATATTCTTCATTTATTATTCCTCCAACTAACTATGAATTAGTATTTCTTAACTATTCTTTAAATCATTTATTAAATCACGTATCACAGCGGCCTTCTCAAATTCGTATTTTTTCGCATAATCAAACATCTCTTTTGTAAGTCGTTCTATGGCTTGTTCTATTGATTCTCCCTTATCTATATCAATATTCGTTTCCCCATCATTAAATACTGCTTTAACACTATCACGGACATCTTTCTTTATACTTTGAGGAACAATTCCATGTTTCTTGTTATATTCATCTTGAATCTTTCTTCTTCTATTTGTTTCTTTTATAGCTTTTTCCATCGAATCAGTTAATTCATCCGCATACATTATTACTGTCCCATTTTCATTTCTTGCTGCTCTTCCTATAGTTTGTATTAGTGAACGCTCACTTCTTAAAAAGCCTTCTTTGTCTGCATCTAAGATAGCTACAAGAGACACCTCTGGAATATCTAAGCCTTCTCTTAAAAGATTGATACCAACTAACACATCAAATTTAGACAATCTTAAATCCCTAATTATTTCTAATCTATCTAATGCTTCTATGTCTGAATGCATATACCTTACTCGTATATTTTTGCCTTCTAAATATGAAGTTAATTCTTCGGACATTTTCTTAGTTAATGTTGTAACTAAAACTTTTTCTTCTTTTTCAATTCGTTTATTTATTTCAGAAATCAAATCATCTATTTGTCCTGTTGTTTCCCTCACTTCTATTTTAGGGTCAAGCAAACCTGTTGGTCTTATTATTTGTTCAACTACTTGACTTGAATGTTTTAATTCATAATCTCCTGGTGTAGCACTAACAAATATTTTTTGGCGAGTCTTTTCTTCCCATTCTGTAAATTTTAAAGGCCTATTATCTCTGGCTGACGGTAGTCTAAATCCATGTTCAATTAATGAATCTTTTCTTGCTCTATCTCCGTTATACATTCCACCTATTTGAGGAATAGTTACATGCGATTCATCAATTACTGTTAAAAAGTCATCTCCTAAGAAATCAAACAAACAATAAGGAGTGCTTCCTAGTTCTCTTCCTGACATATAGACAGAATAATTTTCAATACCTTGGCAAAAGCCAGTTTCTTGAAGCATTTCAATATCAAAATTGACACGTTGTTCTAACCTATATGCTTCTACTATTTTATCCTCTGCTCTTAATTCCTCTAATCGATTTTCCAACTCTTCTTTTATTAATCTTATTGCATTGCCTACCTTATCCTTGTCTACTACATAATGAGATTTAGGATATATAAGTTCATGGTCTACTCTTGCTATAGTCTTTCCGCTTATTGGTTCAATAAAAAGCAATCTATCTATCTCATCTCCAAAGAATTCTATTCTTAGAGCATGCTCTGAAGAACCAACCTCATATACATCGAGAACATCCCCTTTTACTCTAAAGGTTCCTCTCAAGAATTCCATATCATTTCTTGTATACTGCATGTCTATAAGTTTTTCCATTACTTCTTCACGAGTTTTATTCATACCAACTCTTAAAGACAATGTATGTGTGCTATATTCTTCTGGAGACCCCAAAGAATATATTGCAGAAACAGATGCTATTATTATAACATCTTTTCTTTCGAATACAGCTGCAGTAGCGCTGTGTCTCATTCTATCTATTTCATCATTTATACTACTGTCTTTCTCTATATACGTATCAGTAGATGCAATATATGCCTCGGGTTGGTAATAATCATAATAACTAATAAAATACTCAACTGCGTTTTCAGGGAAGAACTCCTTGAATTCCGAATACAATTGTCCTGCAAGTGTCTTATTGTGAGCCATAATTATTGTTGGTTTATTTACTTCTCTGATAACATTTGCTATTGTAAATGTTTTTCCTGAACCCGTTACACCT
>JAFYUV010000001.1 GCA_017549425.1 Clostridia bacterium
AATGTAGCTGATAATTATATTCTAGTAAGTGGCAATATTCCAGGTGCTAAAAATTCTTTAGTTTATATTAGAACAGCAGTTAAAAATTCTAAAAAAGCAGATGCAAAAGAAATTTTAACTTATGAAGAAGAAACTGTTGTGGATGAAATCGTTGAAACTACACAAGTAGAAAATACTGAAGAAGTGGTTGAAACAACTGTTGAAACTGAAGAAACTCCGGAAGAAAGCAAATAGGCTTTAGAAAGGAATTAATATGACAAAGATAAGTGTTAAAAATATTAAAGGTGAAGTTGTTAAAGAAATAAACCTTGATAGTAAAATTTGGGATATTGAAGTAAATGATGATGCTTTAAAGAAAATGATTAGATTGCAATTAGATAGCATGCGTCAAGGAACTAGAAAAACAAAAACTAGAAGTGAAGTATCTGGTGGTGGAAGAAAACCATGGAAACAAAAAGGTACTGGACGTGCACGTCAAGGAAGTATTAGAGCTGTTCAATGGCGTGGCGGTGGAATTGCTTTTGGAGTAAATCCTAGAAATTTCACATTTAAAATTAATAAAAAAGAAAGAGTTTTAGCATTACTTACTGCTTTAACTTATAAAAATAAAGAAAAATCTTTAGTAGTATTAGATAATATTAAATTAGATACTTTAAAAACTAAAGAAATAACAAATATTTTAAATGCTTTAGAATTAAGTGGAAAAGTATTATTTGTTACTAAAGATGAAAGCGAAAACTTATACATGGCTTCAAGAAATTTAGGAAATGTATTAGTATTAATGGCTGATGAAATTAACTGTTATGATATCGTAAATGCTGATGTTATGGTAGTTGAAGAAGCAGCACTTAGCACAATTGAGGAGGTGCTTAAATAATGAAACATTATAGTGATATTATTATAGCGCCAGTTATTACTGAAAAATCTATGGCTGAAAGACAAAACAATGTTTATACATTTAAAGTTGTAAAAAATGCAACTAAAGATGAAATTAAATTTGCTGTAGAAGAAGCATTTAAAGTAAGTGTTAAAAAAGTTAACACATTGAATACAAAAGCAAAAAGACGTAGAGTTGGAAAATATGCTGGAAAAACAAAAACTTACAAAAAAGCAATTGTTACTCTTGCAGAAGGCTCTTCAATAGATTTATAGGAGGAATAAAATATGGCAATAAAACATTATAAACCTACGACTAATGGACGTAGAGGAATGACTACTCTTCTAAATGAAGAAATTACTATTAATAATGCTCCTACTAAATCTTTACTAAAAAAAGTAAATAAAACTGGTGGAAGAAATAATCAAGGTAAAATGACAGTTCGCCACATTGGTGGAGGAGCAGCTAGAAAATATCGTGTTATAGATTTCAAAAGAAATAAAGTTGGAGTTACAGGACGTGTAGCTACAATTGAATACGATCCAAATAGAAATGCAAATATTGCATTAATTAATTACCGCGATGGAGAAAAAAGATATATTATTGCTCCAAACGGATTAAAAGTTAATATGATTATTGAAAATGGTGAAAACGCTGACATTAAAGTTGGAAATGCTTTACCACTTCAAAATATTCCTGTTGGTACAATGGTTCATTGTATTGAATTAAAACCAGGAAAAGGTGCTGAGTTATGTCGTGCTGCTGGTACAAGTGCTCAAATCCTTGGTAGAGAAGGTAAATACGTATTAGTTCGTTTACAATCTGGTGAAACTAGAAAAGTATTAGGTACTTGTCTTGCAACAGTTGGTGTTGTTGGAAATGAAGATGCTAACTTAGTTAATTTAGGAAAAGCTGGACGTAAACGTCATATGGGTGTTAGACCTACTAACCGTGGTAGTGTAATGAACCCTAACGATCACCCTCATGGTGGTGGTGAAGGACGTGCACCAATCGGACGTAAGAGTCCTATGACTCCTTGGGGTAAACCAGCCCTTGGTCATAAAACTCGTAAATCTAAAAAAGCTTCTGAAAAACTAATCGTAAGTAGGAAGAGTAAATAGGAGGATAATATGGCAAGAAGTTTAAAAAAAGGACCTTATGTTGAAGAATCACTTTTAAAAAAGGTTCAAACATTAAATTCAGAAAATAAAAAGACAGTTGTTAAAACTTGGTCAAGAAGAAGTACTATTTATCCTGACTTTGTAGGACATACAATAGCAGTTCATAATGGTAAAGATTTTATCCCAGTTTATATAACTGAAGAAATGGTTGGTCATAAACTTGGTGAGTTTGCTTTAACTCGTAAGTTTAATGGTCATGCTGGTGGAGGTAAATAATGGAAGCTTATGCAATACATAAAGGCGCTATAATTAAACCACGTCTTGCAAGAATGACTATGGATTTAGTTAGAGGTAAAGACGTAGCTAGTGCTAGAAGAATACTTGAAACCACTAATACAAAAGCAAGTAGATTAATATTAAAAGTATTAAACTCTGCTGTTGCAAACGCAGTTAACAATAATGGTGCTATTGAATCAGAATTAGTAATTAAAGAATGTTTTGTAAATCCAGGAATGGTTTTAAAAAGAATTCAATTTGCTAGTCGTGGTAATGTAGATAGACATGACAAAAGAACAAGTCATATCAAAGTTGTTGTTACAGATAACAAAGTTATGGAAGGAGAAAATGCATAATGGGACAAAAAGTTAATCCTGTTGGATACCGTTTAGGTGTTAACAAAGATTGGGAATCACGTTGGTATGCAAAAGAAGATTATGCTGATAAACTAAATAAAGATATCAAAATTCGTGAATTTGTTTTAGCAAATCTTAAAGATGCAGCAATTTCTTCTGTAATTATTGAAAGAAAGAAAAATAGAGTAGATGTTACTATTAAAACTGCAAAACCTGGTGTTATTATTGGGCGTGGTGGAGAAGACATTGAAAAATTACGTAAAAAAGTTCAAAAACTTGTTAATGAAGAAGTATTTATTAACATTTTAGAAGAAAAAAATCCAAATTTAAATGCTAAATTAGTAGCAGACAATATTGCAATGCAAATTGAAAATAGAGCTCCATTTAGAGCTGCTCAAAAAAGAGCAATTAGAGATACTATGAAAGCTGGAGCTAAAGGTATTAAAACTTTAGTATCAGGAAGATTAAATGGTGTTGAAATGGCTCGTAGTGAAGGTTATACAGAAGGAACTGTTCCTTTACATACAATTCGTGCTGATATTGATTATGCTCAAAGTGAAGCAAATACAACATATGGAAAAATTGGAGTTAAGGTATGGATTTATAAAGATGAAATCTTACCTGCTAAAAGATTAAACAAGAAGGAGGCGACTAACCATGTTGATGCCAAA
>JAFYUV010000012.1 GCA_017549425.1 Clostridia bacterium
AAGAAAAATGAAGTAGAAGAAAAAGATAATTCAATATATATTAAATTAAGTACAAACGGCAAGATAGAAAGTATTGAGTTAGAAACATACATAATAGGTGTTGTTGCCGCAGAAATGCCTGCATCTTTTAATATAGAGGCTCTAAAGGCACAAGCTGTAGCTGCAAGGACGTATACTATGAAAAAACATTCTAAAGGTCAAACGCTTATAAACTCAACTTCTAATCAAATGTATAAAGCTGTAAATCAATTAAAAAATGAGTGGGGTTCATCTTTTTCAACATATTATAACAAGGTGAAAAAAGCGGTAAATGATACAGAAGGAATAGTATTAGTTTATGGCGGAGAATATATTGATGCTCAATATAGCTCTATGACTAATGGAAAAACAGAATTGCCACAATATGTTTGGAGTTTCTCAAGGCCATATTTACAATGTGTAAGTAGTACTTGGGATACAAAAGTTAAAAATTTTGAAGTGACTAAAGAATTTAACTATAATAAATTAACAAGTTCTTTAGGTCAAACAATAAATAAAGATACAGTAATAGAAGTGCTATCTAGAACAGAAAGCGGTAGAGTAAATAAAATCAAGATAGGAGAAAAAACATATACTGGTACTCAAATAAGAAGTATGCTTGGTTTGCGTTCAACAGATTTTACAATAGAGCTTGCAGAGGATAAAGTTTATATAACAACAAAAGGTTATGGACATGGAGTGGGGATGAGCCAACATGGAGCACATATGGCTGCTAATGAAGGATATAGCTATATACAAATATTAAAACATTATTATGTTGGTGTAGAACTAGTTCATATATGAAAAGAAGGATAATTTAATTTATCCTTCTTTCTATAAATTTTTGTGTTTTAATATAAATTTTTGTTTTCTCAAAAATTAAAAATACACTTAATGTAATAATTAACGATAGTAATACATCATATATAACATGTTGCTTTATAAACAAAGTAGATAGTATGATTAAAGTTGAAATTACAGTAACACAAACTTTTAAAACGATATTCATATTCTTTAATTTTGTTATATATATTATAAATAAAAAACATAGTGCGCAGTGCATGCTTGGTAAACAGCATAAAGCAGGAGTATCTAGTAAATATATCTTATTTAGTAACCAGGTGGTTAATCCAGTAACCTCAATTTCTGGCCTAATAACAGTTGTTGGGTATAAAACAAATATTATAAAAGAAATAAGTATTGTAGCAATTAAAGATAATGTATATTTGTAAAAATCTTCTTTTGAAAATTTGTATATTAATAAAGGCACTAGAAATAGCAAAAGATACCATGATACATAGGGGTAAATAAATATAGGGGTAAATGGTATTTTATCATCAACAACACTATGTAAGACATGTACATCACTAGAAATCCATTTTGCCGCTTCATAGAAGAAGGTTTCTAATAGTATAAATGAAATTATTAATAATATGATGCAAATGCTTTTCTTAGTTATTTGAATTTTCAATTTTTGTACCTATCCTTTCACCATATTTTACTACAGTTTCAAATTCTTGTTGTGTGTTTTTTAGTATATGTTTAAGTATTTCAACTTTGTTATTTTCTACTAAAAGGCAGATTGTAGAACCGCCAAATTCAAAATAACCTTTTTCTTCTCCTTTTTTAAAGGTGTAATTGTTATGAATATTTTTTATTTTTCCAACTAACAAGGCCCCAACTTCTACCTGTACTACGTCTCCAAAATTTTGAGTATGCAATATAGTGTATTCTCTACAGTTTGTTTTGTAAACATCATATTTTTTGAAGGCTATTGGTTGAACAGTATGTAAAAGGCCTTTTATATAGATGTTATCTTCGTGGTATCCATTATCTACATAGCAATATCTGTGATAGTCATCTACGCAAAGTCTAAAAATTAGTAATTGTCCATTAATATATTTTTTTGCTAAATCATCACTCTGTAACAAATCATATATTGAATAGTTTGTACCTTTTATATTGAATTCTAAATCTTCAGTTATTTTATACACGCTAAGTTTAGAATCGCAAGGAGATATAAAAGAAGTAGAGCTTAAATCTGCTTTTCTTTTATTATCTTTAATTTTTCTTGTAAAGAAGTCGTTATATGAAGAGTATTTAATATCTTCAAAATCTTCCATATTAATATTGTTTTTAGTTATAAATCTTTTTATAAACAATGTAGAGAATCTACTACTCATTATTTTACCTATAAATTTAGATATTAATGGTAAAGTCAATACTTTCAAAAAACATCTCCCCATAATTGTGTTATATAAAAATCTTAAACTAAGACTTGACTTTTTATTCATGCTAATTTTTTTGTTCATATTATCTTTGACACAACAATATGATTAGTTCAATTAATCCTATAATTAGAACAGCGATCATACCTTTCATTTTCAATTTTTTTATTTTAAATTTCGCAAGGAATGCAAAAGCTACAACTAGAAGAGTAATACCATATAATATATAAAAATAATCTTTTAAGCATAATATAAATGTGTATATTAAAGGAATAATTAAAGCTGCGCTCGTAACAGGTAGCCCTAAGTATTCTTTTCTAACTTCTGTTGTTTGCTCTTGGCGCTCTACTTCAGACACGTTAAAATATGCTAGTCTTATTAATGCGGCTAATACGTATACAACGAGGATAATATAAAAATACCATTTATTAAGACCAACAGCATATCCTATTGCAGCTGGTAAAACACCAAAACATATAACATCAGATAAAGAGTCAAGTTCTATTCCAAAAGTTTTTTCTTGTTTGGTTCTATCTTTTTTTGTTCTAGCAACTAATCCATCGAACATATCGAAAAAGCCAGAAAATATTAAACATAATATAGCTATAGTAATCCTTCCTTCAAAAGCGTTTAGTATTCCAATTACGCCAGAAGCAAGACCTAAATATGTTAATATAACAGTATAATTATAAAATCCTATCATTATAAATTTCCTCCTTAGAATTGTTTTTAATCATAGTTTTTAAATGATTTATTAAAGAAATTCCCCCGGAGAAGATTAAGCAGAAGTAATAACTAAATAATCTAGTTAATATAACAGCTGCAGTGAGTAAAGACTCTCCGTAAATTCCAGTATAAATATTTAACATTATAACTTCAGTAATTCCCATGCCGCCAGGGAATGGCAACGAATCAATAGCAATAGCAATAGCTACTTGTATTGTTAAAAATTCTATAAAAGAGTAACCTGTAAGTCCAAAAGCCAAATAAACAACAAAACCGATAGAAAACATAGATACTCTTTGAAGTAAAGTCAAGCCTAAAACTTTCAAAGTAACAATAGGATGTGTTTTTATATAGTTTACGCCTTTTTTAAAATCATCCATATATTCATCAATTTTCTTTATTGTTTCTTCTGGATTTTTCTTTAAATGTAGTTTGGCAAGTAAGTTTATTAGGAAAACCACGAATTTTTTAACTTTCCTTTTAGACTTCATTACTAACAAACATAATATTATCACTGTAAGATTTATAATAAAACCTATTATAAATAAAATATTAAACAACAATCCATTAGTTAATATTGTAGATGGCTTTATTACTAAACACACAATTCCTAATAACAATAATATAAGCTTAAAGGTTAAAGTATTTAATAAAAGTACTATTGTAGATTTGCTTACAGGTATATTGTCCTTTGCCATATAGTATGACTGAAAAGGTTGTCCACCAGTTGATGATGGCGTTATAGCTGAAAAATAATATTCAACACACGAATATGCAAAACATTTACTAAGTGTAGTTTTTTGTTTTAGTGATTTAAAAGTTATAAGTATATAAAAAGCTTCAAATAGCAAATAGAATATTACTAGCAATAAACATATTCCTAGATATTTAATATCTACAGTTTTTGCAATAGAAATTATTTGTTCAATATCGTTATCTTTAAATAAAATAAAGATTGTCAATATCAACATAACAATAAAGAAAATGATACTAAAAACATATTTTTTATTAACTTTCATAATTCCCCCAAAGTATATAATAGTATATTCATTTTCATATAATAATTGTATACTGAATGTCGATTAATGTCAATAAAAAATGAATATTGGTATATTTTGCAAAACAAAAAAATTCAGGGCTGTAAGCTCTGAATTTAGTTATAAATGTTTATTGCTATTTCTTAGGAATTAAATAGAAAAAAACTGCTCCAGCAATTGTTATAACAGCAAGAATAGTTATTGCTATTGAAACTCCGTCAAAATCATAAGTCATAGTGGTTGAATTATTATCTATATTTGTCATTAAATTTTCTGTATATACGTCAATGGTAGTTCTCATGTTATCAGTAGCAAAAACTGGAGTTGCGCAAATAACTAACAAGCAAATAAGTAGTGATATTGTTAAAATACTTTTCATAAAATACCTCCATATAATATACTGGTATTATGTGAAATTTTAGTAAAAAAATACAAGGACGTACACTAATAATTTTTAAATAAATATAATGGAATAAGGTGATATAGTGAGTTGCAATATTTTTAATGTTTCTGGTAATGAAATGTATGCATCAGCAATAGCTTTTGGGAGTTACCTTGGAAATATTTTTAATGCAGAAGAATTGGCAATATTAGGAGCATTCTTTAATTTGGTTGGAGATTCACTAGCTCTTTATGCTACAGTTTTACCTGTCAATAATGAAAGTATTTCTAATGTAGAAGACGATAGAAAAAAATAGTATAGAAAAGTTATTTGTTTTATTGACAAAACAAAATTAAAATGTTATCATATATTCATGTTGAAAAACATAGTATTTAATATATGGCGCTATAGCCAAGTGGTAAGGCATGGCTCTGCAAAAGCTTGATCCCCGGTTCAAATCCGGGTGGCGCCTCCAAGAAAAGAAGACTCAGATATAATGAGTCTTCTTAATTTTGTTTTAGAGTAAAAAATAAACTAATTTATGATTTTTAAAGGCACTTTTAATAGATATTAGTCGTATCGTTCGCTTCTTTGCAAATGAGCGTATTCATAGGAAGCACATGCAGTATCTTTTAATGGGTCTGTTGTTGTTTTAGAACCACATGGACAAACTTGAATGGTTTCAAGTCTACAAGTTGAATCTTCAAGTCGATTATGAGTACAGTCACTTACGTTGCATTTGATTTTTTGATAACCGGTACGTTTTTCCATTTTTAAATTCACCTCATATATATTATGGCAAAAAAAAAGTTTTTTATGTAAGAATATGTTGACTTGTTTAATTATATTTTGCTAAAATAATTTTGGGAGGGATTATAATGTTAGAAAAATTAAAAGGGTTGACTTTGGGCGTATATGTTCCAGGGGATATGATGTCTGAATCAATGCCTATGGAGCTTATGCCAGACACAAGTACGTATATGTTAAATGCAGTATGGACAATAGGATGTTTGTTATTTGTTTTTGCGTGGATTATACTGCTTATTATTGCTCAGTGGAAATTGTTTAAAAAAGCGGGGGAACCTGGTTGGTTATCTCTTATTCCTATTTGCAATACAGTAATGATGTTTAAAATTGCTGGAATGTCTGGTTGGTGGGCAGCAGGAGCTTTGCTTGCAGGTTTTATTCCTGTTGTAGGAATTATAGCGTCTATAGTTATTAATGTATTATTAGCGTATAATTTGGCTAAAGCTTTTGATAAAGGTGCTGGCTTTACTGTTGGATTAGTCTTGTTAGCTCCTATATTTATTTCAATACTAGCATTTGGTAAATCACAATATAAGTTAAAATAAATTATATATTTAAAGAGTGCAATTAAATTTATAAAAGCACTCTTTTTTAAGTTTGAAATTATTGACTTTAAAAATCTGTTATAGTAAAATGAATTTATGTTAACCCCAGAAAAAAAGAAAGGTGAGAACTTATGAAGGAAATATATATTTTTGGTCATAGAAAACCAGATACAGATTCAGTTACGTCAGCTATAGCATTATCTTTTTTAAAAAATGAATTAGGTTTTAATACAAAGCCAAAAATTTTAGATAATATAAATAAAGAAACGGAATTTGTTTTAAAATATTTTGGCGTTCAAGAACCAGAATTTTTAAATGATGTAAAACTACAAGTGGGCGATTTAGAGTATTACAAAGATTGTTATATAGATCAAAATAAATCTATAAAAGAAGCTTATGAATATATGAAAAGCAATAATATAACAGGAGTTCCTCTTGTAGACAGCAATCATAAATTATTAGGTTTAGTTACGGTTAAAATGCTTAGCAATGAACTTATTAATGGAGATTTTATTCATTTAAAAACTTCTTATGATAATATATTAAAAACTTTAGATGGAAAAGAAGTTTTAAAATTCGACGATGAAATTGATGGAAATATAATAGCAGCCGCATTTAAAAGTTCGACTATATTAAATGATATTTCTGTAGATAATAGCAATATAATGATTGTAGGAGATAGAAATGGTGTAATTGAATATGTAATAAATAATAATGTTCAATTATTGATTCTAGTTGGAGGCCATCAGCTAAAAGAAGAACATCTTGAACTAGCTAAGAAGAATAAAGTGAATATAATTGTTACTGAACATGATACTTTTCATACAACAAAACTTATAGGAATTAGTGGATACGTAAAACAATTATTGTCTAACGAAAGAATAGAAAAGATAGAGCCGACTCAATATTATGATGATTTTGTAGCTCTTAGCAACAAGCAAGGATATAACAATTACCCTATAGTTTCTGATAATGGAAGGTGTCTCGGACTAATTCGTGTAACAGATATAAAAGGAAAACATAGAAAGAAAGTTATTTTAATCGATCATAATGAGTCTTCTCAAAGTGCAGTAGGATTAGAAGAGGCTGAAATTTTAGAAATAGTAGACCACCATAAAATTGGCGATTTAACAACAAATAAGCCTATTAATTTTAGAAATATGATAGTTGGAAGTTCTAATACTATAGTTTATTTAATGTACAAGGAATCTAATATAAAAATACCAAAAAAGATAGCGGGAATAATGATGGCCGGTATACTTTCTGATACCATTTGCTTAACTAGTCCAACAACAACAGATTTGGATAAGGAAGCTGTTGAAGAATTAGCTAAATGTGTAAATATAGATTTTAAAGAGTTTTCTAATAAAATGTTTGAAGCTGGAACGTTATTAGAAGGAAAAACTAAAGAAGAGATTTTGGCGGAAGATTTAAAAATATTCCCTATAGATGATAACAAGATAGTAATTTCTCAAGTGTTTACCTTGAACGCAAAAGATGTTTTGAAAGAAAAAGAAGAATATATAGAAATAATGGAAAAAATGTGCCAAAACAAGGGATATAAAACAATGATATTCTGTATTACAGACATAACATCAAAAGGCTCATATTTATTATATAATTCGAAATCTGAAGAAACGTTAAAAGAAGCATTTAATTTAAAATCTATAGAACAAGGAATTTATATGGCAGACGTTGTTTCAAGAAAAAAACAAATTGTACCTGCTCTTATGAAATATTTACAAAAAATATAAAAGCGCTTAGGCGCTTTTTTTTATACAATTTGCATAAATAGCTGATTTGTGGTATAATATTAGTATGTAAAAAGATATTTGTTCCCTAACTATAGGAACAGTTTATATATAAAATTTTAATAAAAAAGAAAGAAAGAGAAAAAATGAAAGAGTTTATTAAATTTATCGCACTTATTCTTGTACTTGTAATTAGTACGACCGTTTTTTTAGCAACGCTTGTTGTTGGCTTGCAAAAGGGAATTGCGACTGGAATGGTTGAACAGGCATCGTTGGAAAAAAAAGCTAGTCTATATCCAGCGTCTGTTGCTAATGAACACTTTAATCAGGTGTATGAACAGGCTCAAAGCATGCGCAGAAATTTGTCTACTGGTCCGTTGGCTCCAATTGCAAGAGCTCATGCTATTGTAAAGATTCTTTTAGCAGCTTTTAGTTTTTTGGTGGCAGCAGTTTCAATTGCTTTTATTGGAGACCGTGTTAAAAAATCCATCACAGGATGCAAGGAAGCAAAAAGACTTGCTGAAGAAAAGATTGCTAGCGCATCGCGTGCTAAACGTGAACAGATGCATAGAGAAAATCTTATCCGAGAGGCTAAAGCAGCGGAAGCTGCTGAACAGCTTAGGCTGCAGAAACGTAGGGCTGAGCTGATTGCTCAGTTTATGGAAAATGACGATGGGAATTAAAATTCCCATCGTTTTTTGTTTATGAAAACCCCCAGATTGTCTGGGGGTTCGGTAGAGCTTTTAGCGATGAGTAGACAAATAAAATCCCTTCATATATAATTTGTTTTGCGACTGACAGGAAGCAAAATTATTATATATGAAGGGGGATCATTTAAA
>JAFYUV010000013.1 GCA_017549425.1 Clostridia bacterium
ACTATCTTTTTGCTTATTACATCTCTTGCATCTTTTTCAGCATCTTGTGTAGTCCAATCACCAGCGGTTGCAGTTTTAAAAGCATCGTGTACATTTGTTGTTGCAGTGTGTACTTTGGTTTTATTTTCTTTCAATGCTTTCATATATTCTTCAAATCTTGGTTTAATATCATCCCTTGTTGAAAATGCGTGTAAATATTTAGTCATTGCTAATGATGGTACTTTTTCAAAATCTATTTCATTAACAAGTGGGTGTTCATAGTTGTTTTTATTAAATAATTCATTTAATGGTGTACCTTCTGATAACTCAGCATAAGATAATTTGTATTCAGTTGTGCTATCAGTTTTAATTAAAGCACGGTATTCTTTTTCACTAATTTCCCATTCTTTACATAATGCTTTAGCAAACTTTTTATCTTTACCAGTTAATCTTGGCATCCACTTTTTTGCTAATTCATTATTCATAGATAAAGCAACCGACAAAAATTTAAGATTGTCATTAGTAGGGTTGTGCCATAAATCATCAAATCTACCAGCAATTACTACATTATATGGAGCAACTTCTGATTGTTTCATTAACTCCCTTCCTAAATCTCTTCTACCAAGTCCAAATCTAGGGTCACGAATAAACATTGAAAACACTTTTTCTTTTTCTGATGTACCAATTTTTACTTGGTTTAAATGCTTTTCAAAATATGGTGTCATAAAGAATAAGTCTGTTAAGTTATCACCTGTTGTTTTATATGCTATATCCCCGTTTTCAGTTTTTTTTGTATTAAATAATTTTTCTAATTCATTCATTTTTCCACTCTCCTTATTTATCTATTCTAATAATCACTCTATGATTATTTGCATTAGTTTTATTTCTTTTAGAGTAATAACTTGCTCTTTCATAATTAAATGTATTTATTGATATATTCATTATCTTGCATATTTCTTCTTTTGTACCTTCGCATAAAAACTCATCACCTTTATACATAGCATAAATATATTTTTTACGTTTTGTTTTCATTGTTGCGTTCCTTTATTTCTTTCATTTTGTCTAAAATTTCACGAATAATATTATGCCTATAACCCGCATCTCTATATAATTCTTTATAATCTGCTTTCAACCATTCTTCTAACTCATTCCAATTGTTAGTTAATTGGGATATTTGTTGTTCATATTCATACGATTTTTTTAATTGCTTTTCCATAGCATTTGTTTCTTTTTCTGTTAGTAGTAGTATATTTTCACATATACCGTTTTCGTGTTCAAACTCAATATATCTTCCTATTTTTACTACTTCTTTATTCATTATCATCACTTCCTAACCAACCTAATTCTTCTACTTGTTTGTTTATCGCTTGTATTTCATTAGGTGTTAAATTTTTATCACATCTTCGGTCATTAAAAATATACCAACAATCAATAAGTTTAGTATCTTTCGAAAATCTAATGTTAAAATTAACTCCATTTACATTTTTTCTATACCATAAACAAACTGAAACATCAAAGTATATTTCATATCCCAATTTTTCAAACATTTCTTTAGCACTCATTCACTATCACTTCCATTTTGTAATATATTTAATTCTTTTTCAGTAATTTCATATATTTTGCTTGCTACTAATTCATCTCGTATGGCACTATGGCAATATCTTTCTTGCAGTTCATAATTATATTCAATTGCTTTCTTACATCTTGATTTGTAATCTTCTTTTTCAATATCTAACTTTTCGTTTTCTTCAATTAATTTTTGCATATCTTCACATTTATAAACTAAATCATCTATAACAATATCTTTTGTTGCTTTTTCATATAAGGTTTTAAAATACTTATAATTTATATCGTGGCTTACATTAGATATTCTCATTTGTTTTTCAATAGGAACACAATTATCTGGATTAGGTATTTCTTTTTTTAACCTTTCATTTTCTTGTTGTAAATTAGTTATGTAATCTTTATTGCATAATATAAAATAATCACTTTTTTAGCATTTTTTCATATTCTTCATAAGATATATTCTTTTTTAAAACAAAATTTCCCATTACTCCACCAATATTATCGTGCGTTTTAGTCCATTCTAAATTACTTAAATATATTTCTTTTATTTCTTCATTATTTTGTTTCATCTTTTTCCTCATAACCAAAGTTTTTCTTGTAGTCAAATTCTTTAAATGTTTTTAATAATACATCTAAATTGTCTGTTTCATTTGATAAATTAAATATCAATAAACAAGTTAAAAGATACATATTATTAAATTTTTCTTCTTTAGTTCCTAATTTATCTATATCTCTAATTATTTTTTTGTATATTTTATAGAAAATCATTATTACCTCCTACTATTTGCTAAATATTAATGCTACTAAAATAATTATTAAAGTTAATGCTAGTGCAATCCAAATAGGGCTTAGTATCCATAACCAAGACCAGTTAATAACCCTACATAATTTCAAAACTATAAATGCTACTGTCAATAGGCCAACAAATCCAATGCCACCATTTGAATTGCTTGAATTATTATTTCTCATTATTCCTCCTTTTCTAATAACTCATTAGGTATTTTATATATCGTATATAATGTTTTATTACCTCTTGAATGTATAAAAATATATTCTTTGTACACTTTTATTTTGCTATTCCAATTTTCCCTTTCCATTATGTAGTTTTTTAATTTGCCATCAGGTAGTTCACCATAACTTTTTCCTTTATTTAATGCTTCTCTAAAAAATTGTTTTTGGTTTTGCTTCTTTATGTTTGCTCTTTCAGTTAATCTTAATTTACTATGATGTGATAGTCTCATAATTCCTCTATTTCATAACCTTTATACATCATCATTTTCTTTTTAAGGTTATATACATCAGTTCTTACACCTTTCGTATCTACTATATGCAATTTGCCCTTATATATATAAGTAAAATCTGCTATGTATTTTATTGGTCTTATTTTCTTACCTTGAAATACAAAACCAGGCTGTAATTCAAATTCTACTTGTCTTTTTAAGTCACTTATTTGACCATTTTTTTGCATTTTTTCAAACATTATATAAAAATTTCTCTCTTTTTTGCTATCAAATGTTATATCGTTATATTTACATTTTTTATTATGGTATTTATTTGTGCCAATTATACTGTTTTTAATTTTAGTATTGTTCTCTATAAATATACTCATAAATAATTCCTTCCAAATCTTTCAATAAAGTCATCTATTGTTTTGCGATAATGTTTAAGCCATACTGTTTCCATAGTTTTTTTAACACTTAGGTTTAATTCTTGATTAAAATGAATACCATATTTACTTTGATTATGATGCCTACCACACAAATATACACAACATCCATCCTCTATTGACTTTTGCCTATTTCTACCATAAAACACTTCGTGTGTATGAATATTTTGCGTTGTATCACATACTAAGCATCTTTTTTCATCTTGTAATATACTAAATCTATCCACTTATTTTATACTCCATTTGTGAAAATTGTTGTTTTGTTACTATTGATTTAATATCTTTTTCATAAAATTTATAATGATTGGTACTTCCATATTGAACTGCATAATCACATTGTACAAATTTGCCCATCACTGGTTCTTCATCTACGAACGATACTTTAAAACCATTAACATAGTCATCTTCTTCTATTAAATCTATTATGTTTGGACTTGATTTTATTATAGAATTGTCTATAATATAATCTCCATTTTCATTTATTAGATATTGTGTCATACCCAAATATTCACCAATATCTAAAATCTTTTTAATTCCTTTATTTTTAGTTCTTACATAATCTCCTACTTTAATTTCCATTATTCCACTCCCTATTTAACTGTCCTTCTATTACTCTTATTTGCAATTTAATAGAGTTAATGGCTTCTTGGTTGGCATTATAGATTGCCTCTTTTACATCACGATTAAATCTTTTTTCAGCAACTTCAGGAACACCATATACAACTTGCTGTATAAGTGTAACTGGCATTCCTTTTTCTGCTCTTAGTTTTAATGCTTCTTGCCTTAGTGTTATCTTGTAATCTCTTTCTGCCTCTGCAAAATCTGTTCCTGTTTCTCTTAATTTTTTTATGGATACATTTAAGTCTTGTATCTTGGTATTTAATAAATTAACTAAATCTCCATTCAATTTATTCACCTACTTTATCAAATCATCTATAAAATATATTTTTTCACTTTCAACTAATATATTATTTTCATTTAACTCATAATAATCTCTATGGCTTTCTTCTTTAGTGTGCAAGTGTCCGTGTATATTTAGTATAGGACATAACGGTTCTGGTTCGTGTGTTAAAGCAATTGTTTTATTTTTATAAGTAATTGTCATACTATCACAAGCAATTACATTATGTTGCAAATATCTACTTGCTTTGTCATCGTGATTACCTAATATTAACACTATATTTTTGCAATGTTCATTCTCTCTAAATTTATCAAATATTTGTTTTAAATACTCGTGATTATGAATAAATGACAAATCGCCTAAGTGATACAAGATAAAATCTTGATTTATTGACATATATTTTTTCCAAAATTTAATTTGCCAATTATCGTTATGGTATTTGTCGTGTCCAAAATGTGTGTCTGCAATAAATACTTGTTTCATCTTATTCCTACTTTAATAAACTGTCTAGGTTAAATATTGCATTACCATTTGTTGCTTTTGGTAATTCACCATTCCACTTTTCAATAAATTTTTCTTTAATAATATTATCAGTAAGTGTTTTTTGCTTTAATTCATTTGCTTCTTTTTCTGCTTTTGCTTTTACTAATTTCTTTTCAGCTTCTATCTTTTCTCTTTCCAGTTCTTGCTTAGCAGTTAATACTTTTTGTTCTGCCACTTGTTTTTCTTCAATTGCTTTTGAATATTCAGCACTAAAATCTAAATCAATAATATTAAAGTCATCAATGTTAATTCCATATTTTTCAACTTTACTTTGTATTTCTTCTAAACATAAATCACTAACTTGGTTTCTTTTAGTAATTACTTCTTCTGCTGTAAAACTGCTCATTACTGCCTTAATACTTTCTTGTATTGCTGGTATTAAAATTGTCTTTTCATAATCTTTACCAACATTTTTATATAATGTGGTTGCACTTTGTTTTTGTACATTATAATTTACTGCTAATAATGTTGTAATTACTTGTAAATCTTTACTACTACTTTCTGTTTTTAATTCTGTTTTTTGTACTTTAATATTTACTTTAACTATTTTTTCAATATATGGTATTTTTAAATTTAAGCCTTCATTCAAACTTGTATCTGTTATTTTACCAAATCTAACTTTTAAACCAACTTCACCACTTTTAATTGTTTTAAAACTACTAAATAATGTAATAATTGCAAACAATAAAATTATTGGTAATATCACACAAACTTTGAAACCTTTTTTAGTCAATTTTAAATCCCCATATTTATCTTTTTCATATAAATTATTGTTCATTTTTACTCTCCTTTTTTGGTTTTCTTCCAGATTTTTTCTTTTGCTTTGTCTCTTTTAATAAATCATCCATTTCTTTTTTTGCTATTTTAACTGCTAAATCACAATATTCTTTGTATTGTTCAGTTTTTAAATCATAGTTATGTTCTGTAATAATTGATTGCAAAATACTTTCAACTACTACTATTATTTCAATTCCAAGTATAATTCCACGAATTATGTTATTATTGAATATAAATATATTTAGCACTAATAATGCTAATGCCAAAAGCATAATAATAACTCTTGCACCAGACATTACTACCTCAACACAATATTTTCTATGTTGCTTAGCAAATTTTAATAAATCTTTGTCTGTATGGGTTTCGCTTGTCATAATTGGCTTGTTTTCATTAGAAAAATACATTTCACCATTATCATATTGTCTATATAAAGACCATTCGCCATTAGTATTAGTGTTTAAATGATAATCAACCCCCAATAAGTATCTTATTCTTTCTTCATTTTTAATATCTTTCATTTTAATTTACCTCTTTCTTAAAATGGCAATTCTAAGCCATCATCTAAATCTTCCGCTTTTATGCTAGTTCCAAACTGTGCATATACATCCTCTTTTTGTTCTTCTTTTATCTCTACATTTGTTGTAAATTCCTGTACCACTATGTAAAATATATCTTTTTTTTCTTTGTTTTTGTAAAAAGTTAAAAAGCCTTTTGTTATGTTTATTTTTGTTTTATCTGCAAGTGATACATCTTTTGGCAATCTAACATCTATGTAACCATTTTCATAACTGCCATCTTGTTTCTTGCTTGATAGCCCTGCTCTATAATGTGTCTTACCTTCAAAATCCCTTGCAAATATCATCGTATTATTACTTGTTATGTTCATTATTCTTCCTCCAAATTATCTAAGTACTTGTTTGCTTTATTTTTACTCATACCACAATTTTTTTGAAAGTATGCAGTTAAGAAACCTAATCTTTTGTCGTACTTATCATTTTTGCTTCTTTTTACTACTGTTTTTGTTCCATCATTCCAAAATAATATTGTTGCATCTTTGTTTATGATGTATCTTTTTGGCAATTTTGTTTCATCTATCTTAACAAATCTGCCGATTGTTATGCCATCACTACTAAAAGTTATTTCGCCTAAATGTCCTTCGTACATTTTATTCACCTACCTTTTTTTTGCCTTATACGGCTTGTTTTTACTTTCCTAGTATATTTATATTATTTTTGTATTTTCGTGCGTTGTACCCACCTTAAATTAAATTTAATAAGGTTTTAGCAATAATCCTCATGTTCATCGTATGCGTCTTGTGTCATTTTATCAAACTCTTCTTGCAAAATTTCATAAGCATCGCTTAATTCTTCGAATACTCTATAAAATTCATCTAGTGTTATAAAGTCTTTGTTATTAAAATGTTTTTCTCTTACCCATTTGGCCATATCGTATGTATTTATATAAACTTCATCCATTATTGCAACCTCTTGTCTAAAAGTGTTATTGCTTCTTCAACTTGTTTATATGTTAAATTAGCATCACTTTCTACGTTAAAGTATTTATAAAACTTTTCTCTATCAAATGTATCATCTTTTTCTTCGTTAGCAATTATCATCTTTTTCATTGTATCCATTAACTTTGATAATTCTTTATCTTTCTCTTTCGATAATTGACTAAATCTTATGTTGTTTTTATTATCACGAATGATTAAGTCTTTTATGTTATCGTTCTCATCATAATCAATTACTTCAACATAAAAGTATGTCTTTGTTGTATATTTCCCTTTATCGTTTTCAAAAAACTCACTATCTTTGCCTTTTGGTATCATATCTTTTCGTGGAAATGTTATTATGTTTGGTGATGAATATAATTCTCTACCTATGCCCCAATTAACGCAAGCACGTTTAAAACTATCACTTGCTAATCCCTTTTCAGCTTCACTAAAACTTTCAGTACCAGTATCTTCTTTGCTTACCCACTTTTCACCATCATAAATTGATACCACACAATTTGCATTATCTCTTGTATGTTCTCTTTTCCAATTTAATGCTCCTACTGTTTCATCTAAGATGTTCATATCACATCTTGCATCTTTGTAAAGTAACATTGTGCAATAGTTACTTGCTATTTGATTTATCCTTACATCAATTTCATCTGCTCTTAAATTTCTAAACTTTTTCATAATTTACCTCCTAAAATCTTTTAATAAATCATCCATTTCTTTTTGTTCATCTTCAGTTGCTATTTCTTGTTGGTGTTCTTTATTAAACCATATTGGCACATTTTTATCAACTATTATTTCATCTTCCCATCTTTTATTTCTTAACCAAGTATCTGGATATGGTATAAATTGGCCATTATCTTTTTGCCATTCTTTAGTTTGTTTAAATTTTTCAAGTTGTTCTAACATAATCTTTAAAAGTTGTTCATTTGGTTTATTACTTTCAAACCATTTTAAGCATTTTTGTTTGCTTACTTTCTTTGGATATGCTTTCCAAAATTGTTCAAAATGGGCATATATAGTATTTATACTATTCTGTTCTCTGCTCTTCTCTTCTCTTCTGTGTATACATTTCGTATCCATTGCGTATACATTGTTATCGTCAACATCCAATTTGTTTAATTCTTCTTGATAAATTGTTGGTTTAATTCTGTCATTTTGTAAATAGTTATTTAGTCTCCAATGCCTTATTACAATAACTCCGCTTTCAAACGGTATAATAAATTTTTTACTTATCAAAACTTTCATATCATCTTGTTTTAAACCAGTAAAAAGCAATATCTTTTTCCAATTATCTACAAAACCATCATCATCAGCCCTCATACCAAGTTCATAATATAATAGTCTACTTGATATTGGCATTTCTAAGAAATTATCAGTGTCAACGACATTCAAATTAAACATTCTTTTTGTTGCCATATTAAACCCCCGTTATTTCTTTGAAATTGTTTTTGATTTCTTTTACATTTCCTTTATAAAAAACTAATACGTTTTGGTGTACTTTTACCACCTTTCTGCTTGCTTTAAATTGCCCCTCAGCACGCAAACTAGCACTTGCTAATGAATTAAGTAAAATAATATCATTGTAAAATCCAATTTTTTCACAACATATAGCACTTTTAGTTATATCTATTAAATTTCTGTAATACCCATTTTTATCACGCACATCGCCAATTACGATTATGCCAAATCTGTTGTCTTTTAATTTTTTAAAACATTTTTTTAAAATTACTGTGTATGCTTTTTTAAAATCTTCAAATGACATATTTGATAAATCATTTTCTTTATCACTGTATATTTCTAAATCATAATATGGTGGACAAGTGAATATCATATCAACACTTTCATCATCAACATATTTATCAACATTTATACTATCATCATTTATCCATTTAAGTTTAGTCATATCACATAAAACTTCTTTAGCATTCTCATAATTTGCTTCAATTTGCCTTTCACTAAGGTCAATTCCTAAATATTCATAATCAAGAACATTAGCAACTATTCCACGTACGCTACCACCAGCAAAGGGGTCTAATATTTTTCCACCATCTACATTAAACCATTTATAACATATTTCACATAATGTCGGGTCAAATATACTCGTATCGCTAGGTAGTTTATTTCCGCTTAATTCACCTGTTTTACCCTTTTTATCAGCCCAATCTTTCATATGAAATGTTTGTGCATCACGTCCTAATTCACTTTTTATCCCTAACGCTTTCCACTTATCTTTTCTGTTTTGCCAATATCCTTGTCTTGTGTCAAATGTGCTAAACGGTGGAATTATAAACTTATCGTTTAAATTTTGTTTTGCACTATCAATAAATAAATATCTAAATTCTTCACCATCAAATAAACTATTCATTTTATTTTATCCTTTCAAAATAATCTTCAATCTCTGCCTCAGGATTTAATGTTTTTGTTATACAATATGCAACTAATTTACTACAATTTTGTTTTCCTGCAACTATTCTTAATAAAGTGGGCGGTGCAAGTCCAATAGTTCTTGCTACATTTGATTTATTATATAATTTCATAACATTTTTGTCTTTAAAATGCCACATTTTTGCCGTACCTCCTCTAATCTTATAATATGATTATACGTTATAAATAATGAATTGTCAATGCAAAAAAGAACTATTTTCGAGTTCTTTCTAATATCTTTTTATTTTCTTTTATTATGTTCATTCGTCTAACGTACTCTTCGTGGTCGTCTAATTCTAGTATATGGAGTTCTTTGTGGTTTTCTTCGCTTAGCAAATAACTTTCTTCATAAATAGTATGCTTAGTCTTTCTGAAAGGTGGTTCGTGATGTAAGACAAGTTTTTCTTTTGCATATTTTTCCATACTATACATATCAACTCGACCACATCTTAAAAACAATTGACGTTTTACTGCCCTTACACCAGGTCTACTCATAGCCCTCCTTATTCAATTATTATTTCTAATTTATAAGCATTTTCACCTATATTTCCAGCAAAATCATCACCGTTAGGGCATTTTTTTGTATTATATACCCACGGTAAATTATTGATGCGATATTTTGCATTTTTATTGCCATCATAGCAAATTCTTACACAGTCAATTGGCTTACTTTCACCAGCATATCCATTGTAAAAATCTTTCTCATTATAACCCGTTACTTTTGGTAACCATTTACCACCTTTTATATGTGCTTGATACCAAATATTGCCTTTATCAACTCTTACCATAAAATCTATAATAGTGTGTTTGCCATATCCAGCATAATCTTCTAAATTTTTAACTTCAGGAAGCCATCCATCTTCTTTTGTTCTAACTTTATAATACACATTTACTTTATCATTTTTTGGTAAATCTGCATCCAAATATGGTATTGGGTCAATTTTCACATCATTTGGTGTTCTTACTTCAAAATGACAATGCCCACCATCTGAATAACCTGTGTTACCCATATAACCTAATGTTTCACCTTTTTTTACTCTTTGTCCTTTTTTTACCTTTACTGTTCCATATTTTATATGTGCATATAACGTATAATATCCGTCATCGTGTTTTATTTTAACATAATTTCCATAAATTTTAGGGCCACCTTGTTTATATGTATTGTAATTACAATTACTTACTACTTCAACAACCGTTCCTTCACTATGTGCAACTTCCCATTGTAAAGTATAGCCTGCCCCAACTATATCAACTGCTTGATGACTTTTAGTATAGCCACCTGAAATTTCACAAGTTCCACTTGCTAATATTCTGCATTTTCTTGCCATATTATTCTCCCTCTTTACTATCTTTCTTAGTAAAATAGTATGTTATTACTGCGGTTATAACACTAGCAGTCAATGTTGGCTCTAATTTACCTTTTAAAGATAAAATTACAAATACTACCATTACTGCTATTGTCATTAATGATTTTACTTTTAATAAGTTAATGATTGCTTCTTTCATATTTCCTCCTTTATTTCCATTTGCCAATTGCAATAATTCTTATTCCTATTTGAAAACTTGCATTTGGATTTGTTGGTCTAACAAATTGTAAGTTTCCACAATTAGTTATACTACTGTTTGCACCTTCTTGTGCTATCAACCATCCATTATAACTACCTGTAATTCTTTGCCAAGAATAAACTGTTGTAGGTATTTCTATAAATGTAATTGGGTAATCTGGTATTTGAATTCCAGCAGAAGTATACATTGAACCCCAACTAGTCCAAGAATTTGGAATAGTATAATTATAATTCAAACAACATATTGCTGTTCCGTTATAATATTTTATAACTTCCCAATCACTTATAGTTTCGTGACTAGCAATTTCTTCATCATCTATTGTTATATTTATAAAATCAACTCTATCAGGGTATTCTGTCCATACTGCTTTTCCTGTTGGTATCCTATCTTCTTTTACATAAACATTTGTATCAGAATTTATAAATGTGTCTCTAATTTTAATTTTATAATTCCAAGAATTTAGATATGATATATTGCTTATTTCATAATTACTGACAGTTACATTACCTTCAGATTGACTTGAATTTACATTTGAATAACTTGGTTCAGTAGTATTCCATATTTTATATTGTACTTGTTGAGTATTTGCATTACCTACTACATCATTGCCTTTATAAATTGTACCAATAAAATTAAGTAATGCTTCACTAGCAGTTAATGGCATATCTCTTTTTATATTTGTTAATGATTTTTGAATTGTTGGTCTAGTATATTTTATAACTTGATAATTTACAGTTAAAGTTGTAATTCCATTTAAACTATCAACAGCAACAATATCTATTGGTACATATTCTATATTATTTATTATTATTGTTGTTAGTTCATTTGCTAAACTAAAATTAGCATCTATTGTACCTGTACCAGAAGTACCCAATTCAATACCATTATGATAAACAGTATAACTTACTATTGTTGCATTATCATATAATGTTGGCGTTGCCATTACAAATCTTTTTGTTGATAAATATTGAACAATAGTGTTATTTGGTACATTTATTTCTGTTAATGCACTATTTCTTTCAGTAATACTTGATATACTTATTACTGGTGGTTTATGTAATGGTGTTAGTATAACATTTCCAGAAGCATTTGCATTTGATGGTGAAATATAAGAAGAATTCATTTCTGCAACAACATTTATTGTTTTTGTTCCATCTGAATTATGTGGTATTGTAAAAATAACATCAAATATTGGTTGTGAAGCCCATTGTCCACTTCCAATTGCACTTTGACTTTGATATTTGTTATATTCTTCTCTTGTATAAAGAGCATTATTATCTATTTTAACTTTATAATTATAACGCCCATCATAACCATATCCACCGTGTCCTGCTTCTCTTCCTATATAACCTCTTAAACGAACTTGTGAATTGTTATTTTCAATACTAGGGTTAAGTTCATCAACTTCAACTTTAAATGTCCAATAGCCACTTGCTGTACCATATATTGTTGCCATTACAAATCACCTCCATTATAAAAGTGTCCAAAACCTTTTTCACCATTATTATTCGTATATAATTGTGCTATAAACATTGCATTTTCATTTATTTCTTCTTTACCATAACTGTATACGCCAAACAACTCTAAATCTTTTTGCATAGAACCATCTTTTGTATATTTTCCTAATAATACATCATCATCATAGAAGTATTTTCCAGTTTCATCATCTATTGACTTAAAACCAGTTTCACTATTTGTTATCATTAAACCATTATCATTTAATGTAAATCTTTTTTCTTTTGTAGTGACAGCATTTACTTCACCAGTTGCTGGATTAATATTTGTGCTTATTATACTTATCGTTCTATCTGTTGCTGTTTGTTTAGTAATTACTTGGTCTAAATTTCCTGATGTTTCATTTAATTGTCTTGTCGTTACTTCTACTTCTGCCATTGCTTTATTGGCTATTATAGTTGCTGTATTTATTTTTCTATCAGTTGTATCAGACTTTGAATAATCAGTTACTGCTTGTTCTGGCATATCTGTATATATGCTTTCTTGTAATCCTTGTGTAATGTTTATTTGGTCATTAAATATAATACAAGGATAAGTTGTTTCACCAATTTTAACACCGTATTTATCACACAATTCTAAGTAAGTAATTCCTGTACTTGAAAAGTCATTTATATAATATTCAAGCCCATTTAATTTATTATAAATATCTGGTAAATAAGTATCTCTATCATTACCATTCATTATTTGATTATCGCTTATTTTAATTTCTACTGGGTTTGATGGTAATGTGCTAGGGTAATATATAGGGTCAGCATCAGCACTTCTTGATAAAACTATTACATTTACTGGCCCATATTTTTCACCAAAATTAACATTTATATCTTTTAAAAATTCTTCGTCAATAACATCGCTTGTATTAGTTATATATCTTATTTCTAATTCGTCATTGTTATTAATACAAATTGTACTTGCTGTAACTTGTGCTAACTCATCTAGTACATCTCTAAATGTATATTCTAAACTTCTACCCTCACTATCTAAAAATAATTCATTAGGTATTTCTTTGTCATAATTAGCAAATGTTGAACTTGAATTTGCAAATGGTATTCCTAACTTAGCACAAATCGCACTTATATAATTTCTTATTGTTATTGGGTATGTTATGTTAGAACTATCATAATCTATCATTGAATATAGCATTTTATCATAACAAGTTATATTATAACTATTTGTATCTTCCTTTTTTTCTACTTTATACACTACATAATTACCAAAGTTGATATATTCATATATGCCATTAACTTTCACACCAAATTCATAGGTTAAAATCGTTTCTAAAGGTATTTCTACATTACTGTCTATGTCTAGTTGTTTCATTACTGATTTTAATATAGCACCTTCATAATGTGGTGAAACAGAGTTAAGTTGTTCGTTGCCTAACTCTGTTGTAATACCACCAATCGTATAAGTTATTTTATTGTCTAGTTCTCTACCAAATGTCTTTATTGCATCTTTAAATCCGCTAGTATGTGCTTTCATATTATGACCTCTTCCTTACTGATATAAATGAGCAACCAAACCCTTCATTTGGTGTATCTGCATCAATTATATTTTTATTAATTATTTCCCAATCACCAGTATATGTATCAATTGTTACTGTTGCTTTTTTCTTTGGGTCATAATATTTTAATGATTGTGTTGATGCATCTAATATTGGTGCAATTATTTCTAACTCTGTTTTTGTTAATGCCCTAAATTGTAATATTATTTTAGGAAATATGCCAACTAATGTACCACTCATTACACCTGCTAAATTTCTGCCACTATCGTTAGCCCATAATTTATTGTATGAATATTTTGCTTCTACTAAATATTGCCCTAATGAAATATAATCATTCATTCCTGCAATTTTAATTTGTATGCTATTTCTGTCTATAAACATTGTATCACCTACCTATTACTAGCAAAATTATCTTCTGCTTTTATCCTTTTTATTTGTCTATCAACTTCCCTATTATAAGCCATAACTGGTATAGTTGCATTTATCGTTACATATTTACCAATTGTCTCACCAAGTAAAGCCATTTGTTGACTATCTGTTAGTGGAATGACACCTTCTGGCGCTCTTTCACCACCTATTGGAATACCAGAACCAGGTTTGTTTATTATTGCACCACTTGCTAATTTTATTGTCGGTACTATACCACCTTTTGCATAAGCAATTCCACCTTTTGCTTTTGGTGATACTGAAAAAGAATGTCCACGTGATTTAGCATTTAATATATCAAATTGGCTTGTTACTTTTTGCAATTGCTTATATAATTCTTTCGTTTCAGACGTACTTTGGTCTATATATTTTGGCAATTGTTCTTTAAATGTTTTTTTACCTTCTCTATCTAAATCTTTATATGTATTTTCTAGCATTTTTTTAATATCTTTTATATCAAGTTTGCCACTTTTTACCAATTCATTGAGTGTATTGCCTAATTCTTCAAAATTACCATTTATAACTGCTGTTTTGGCTTGTACGTCTATTGTTTCGGTGATTAAATCTTTTTCTTTTTCAGTTAATTTCTTCGTTGCATCTTCTACATCACTCATAGCCCCTTTATAATTAAGATATGCAAGGTATGTTTCTTCTAGTCCTGCTTCACGTAAATCTTCATAAGATTGCTTCCCTAACAGTACAGATTTGTACAATTCTTCACCACTTGTTTTTGTCTTTTCTTCACTTTCTTTTAATTTTTTTAAAGCATCATCACGTCTTTTAATAGCATCAACATAGGTGCTTTGTGCATTTACAAAATTTCTTTCAGCCCTATTTAATTTGTCCTTTGCTTCAGTTAATTTTTCTGTTGCAGTTTTTTCGTCTAATAACTTTGTAATAAAATTACCTATAACGCCTACTGCTAAAACAATCCATCCTACTGGGTTTGTAGCATTAAAAGCAACCATAGCAATACCTACACCAATTATTGCATTAGTTAAATCTAATAAAACAATTTTAAAATTTTCCCACGATGGTTCATTTATTAATGTAATTAAGTCTTTTATCAATTCAACAACACTAATGATAGCAACACCTATACCTAGAAACATTATTCCTTCTAAACCATATTTTAGACCAGTCAATCCAACTATTAATGCTTGAACAAAGGTAAGTATAATGTCTTTATTATGTGCAATCCAATATATCCAATCTGGAACAAATGTATCATCTAACCCACTTAAATCAAAACTAGGCGTTGCACCTAAAGCACCTACACTTCCATTACTGTTTAAAACATTCATTTCATCAAATCCTGTAAGTGTTTTTTGCAGTTCTTTTGCAGATTTATTTGCTTGTTTTAAACTTTTGTTAGCATTTTCAAATATATTTTTTCCTGTCCATAATTTTATAATATAACCAACATAAAACATTAGTTGTTTTGCCCATTCTACTATTTTTCGTACCAGAGGTTCAAGCATATAAGCAAGTGCATTTTTCATATAATCAACATCTGCTTTTAATTGCTCGTCTTGACTAGTTATTGTAGTCATTGCATTGTGTACTAACATATATGCACTTCTAACGCCCAATATTGCAAGACCCCATCTAGTCACATTTTTTATAGCACTTTTTATTCCTTTTCCACCATTTTTAAAAATTTCATCTAGCAGACTATTAATTTTAATTGATTTTTCATAAAAAGCATTGTATAAATCTTCAACTTGTTTTTTCTCTTCTTGAGTTAATTGCCTTCCTATTTTTGCTTCTGTTTGCTTTACTAAATCAACAAGACTAATTAACCCTTTTTGAGCACCTTTATTGTTTACTCCTGTTTCTACTATTAATTTTCCAACGGTCATTATGTTCACTCCTTTCTAATCCTAATTGTCGCAACAAATCATCTCTTCTTTTTATTTGAGTGGCAGTAGGTTTATTATTTTCTTTTAAAGCCACTTCTTGTTTTGCTTTTTTTATTCTTTGTCTTTCGTCTTTGTCTTTAATATCTTTTAAGTCTATATTACGCAAATTTCTCACTCTATTTAAAATACAACAATTACCAGTTTCACTATTTGATAGCCCATTTAAAAGTTTATTAAATTTGTGCCAATCCATTTCAACATTTTCTAAATCTATGTGGTAATCACTCATAAAACTTGCTTCTATATAATCCATATCTTGTATAAAATCCATATCAGGCTTTTTATTTGTTTCTTTTACTTCTTTACCACAAGAGAAATAATTTAATGCCCAGCGAAGTAATAATTCATAATGATTTGAATT
The DNA here is from genome assembly GCA_017549425.1 of Clostridia bacterium. Lineage (GTDB taxonomy): Bacteria > Bacillota > Clostridia > TANB77 > CAG-465 > UMGS1649. The sequence continues at coordinate 16,652 of JAFYUV010000013.1, forward strand.
TTCTAATCCTTTTTCACCATATACCATATAAATAATGGCTAAGCCACGTTCAAAATCGCTAATTTCTTTATCTTCAGCAATCTTATTACACTCTATTACTATTCTAAAATCTACATTAGCAGAATATATGGTATCTTCTATTTGTATCTTTTTAATCATTATTTCACTATTTCTATTTCTTCGCTATTATTTTTTATTGGTCTTGTATATTTATTTCTAATTTTATCTGTAATGCCTTTCATACTTAAATCTAAATATGGTACAATTTGTTCTTGAATAATATTATCTATTTCATTCAATGTTGTCCATCCAAATTTCCTACCATTTAATAATTTTTGTACACCATTTTCACCTAAAAACATATTGTAAACGTCAATTTGCTTTTTAAAAAAATCATTTATTGCTTTAATTTTATCTTCTTCGTTTTTTGTTAGTAACTTTTTCCCTTTTACATCTTGCCTTTTTTCAATAATTACCAATTGGTTTCTTAAGTTTTCTTTGTTTTTCTTATCTTTTTCTAACAAATCTTGATACCTTAAAGGCAGTTCAATATCTTCTAAATCAAATTCAAGATATTCACCTGTATCTTCACCTGTATCAGTTTCAATTTTTAATCTTAATATACTATTTTTATTTAACTTTATAACATTGTCTGTCATATTATAATCTCCTTTTTTTAATAAAAACAAGGACGGGCAATTTAATTTGCCTCGCCCTTTACTTATTTTTATAAACTTGTATTTGCTACGAATGTTGGTACACCATCGTTATCAAATGTAACTGTTCCTTCTTGTGCATCGCCATTGTAATACAAATCATATTCAATAACTGCATCTTCATTCATAAACTGAGTTATTACTATCATTCCATCACTTAATGTTGCAGGATAAGTGCTTCCAGTTCCAGCAAACATATCTATATCTAAGATATGAGTTTTGAAATTAGTTTTATCTCTTGCTGTTTTAACAAATTCAAAACAAGGGTCTCCTTTATAGATTGTTTGTGATACTGAACCTTGTTTTTGGTTAGAACGATGTATGTTTCTAGCATTCTTTTCAATTATCCACTTCTCACTATCAACTTGTGGATTGTAAGAAATACCATAATCAGTAATACCAATTCCTAACACTTTAAATGTCATATTTTGTGCTGATGGCGTAGTATCTAAAAATGATAAAAACTCATCTCTATCCATTTTTTCAATGGTTGAAGGTATTATAACATTGTTCATAAACTTACTTCCTCCTTTTTACTATTTACTATATATTTTATCTGTATTTGAATGTCAAACTCTGCTGTGTTTGATGTAATACTATTTAATGTGCCTGGATTTAAACATTCAATACTTTGTATTCCGTCAATTTCAGGCCGAATGCCCTTTTTATTGTTATAATTTATCATATATTCAAAATCTTCAAAAAAACCAATATTTCTTAAATTATTTACTGCTTCTTGTGAATATGGAAATCTTCCTCTAAAAGAAAATGTATCTTTATGTAATTCTAATCCCATTACCCACTTTTCAACAGTACTTGCTGTTGGCAATTTATCTAATGAATAATTATTTATATCATTACTTAACATATTTGCATTTATTTGATATTTGGTGTCAGTTACTAAGTTATCTACAACATTAAACAAATATTCTCTTAATTTTGTTATTCTTTTATCTTTATAATCCATTACTGACCTCCACGTCTTTTTAATTCATCTTGCACTTCTTTTATTATGTCATTTTTTTCTGCTGTTACCATTTTTTCAACCCAAAATGAAGTTGCTTTTGGGTGCATTGACCTGTTCCTATTATCTTCATTTATTTGATGTGTGCCATCTTCTCTAACGCCATAATATTGGTAACTAGCATACGGCACTTCATAAGTTATGTATTTACCATCAGTGCTTATTGATACAATACTAGCCAAATCACCACTATCAAATGGAACATATTCATCCATATGAAGATAGCAAGTATTTGTAAAAAATTTATGTATTGGCCCGCCTTCTTGCAAACCCAAATCTGTCATAATAACAGTATTTGGTTTAAACGAAACAGACATTTTATTTACCACCTATATGAACGTGTTGATTATAACCAAAATCATTATTGTTTATACTTGTAATGTTATATATTAAATAATTACTTAAATCATTCTGTTCTTCTATATTGAAGTCAAGGGCGTCTTGAACAATAATGTCTCCAATTGCAAAATTGTTAATATCTAAATTATCATTTAACTCATACCAAATTCTAATTTCAACATCATTTGCATCTTGATATCCTTTTCTTATCCCAGCACCCTTGCCTCCAAAAAACCACACATTATCATAATTAAATCTAGTCCAAGTTTCTAGTCTTGTTTCTTCATCTAATCCTTTGTGATATATAGTTAATTTACTATTTACTAGCATTTTATTCTCCAATATACATTAAATGTTCATTGTTAAATATAACGCCAAGCAAATAAGTTCTAATTATATCTTCAAGTTCTACACTTTTTGAACTAATTATATCTTTTATAGATGAAGATTTTACATAAGACACAGAATAACCGTCAGTGCTTTCACTAGCAACATTTCCATTTTCAGTTGCACTTTCTATGCTACTTGCATAATGATATATTGAGTTAATTAAACTATATATACATAATTTAACTTCTTGTGGTATATCTTGACTACTTGCACCCTTTAATCTTGATTGAGTTTCAATATCGATTTTTCTTCTTGCTTCAAATTCTAATAAATTAAAAGGAGTTATGTCTAAAGTACCACCTAAAGACCTATATTCTGCATAAGTTAGGTATTGTCCTTCAAATTCCATAATAACCTCCTTTTATAAACTAAAGACTAGTTGTTCCTTCTGGTTTAAGACTTGCAAATGGAAATCTTGTTTCAGTTTCATTTTCAGCATTTACTGGGTTAGGAATTTCCCATCCTAATCTCATAACAACACGAAGTGCAACCATATCGTCTTGTGCTAAGTTGTATAGGATAGAACCATCGCTAGGGTCTTGAATAACCGCTTCAGTTAATACTTTATAAGTGATATCTTGTCTAATAGCATATACTGCTTGTGAGAAATCACCAACTACTAATGTAGATTTAGTTTTATCCCAAACGCCATTATCCATAAATTCTCTACGAATAGAACCAATTTCAGTTGTATTTAATGGTTGACCAGTTGTATCTAACATCATTCTGAATTTACCCTTTAATCCAGTACCACCTAAGATACCATTTACATTATAGCCACTTTCTTCAACTTTAACCATTGCATCGTTGATGTCACTATATAAACCATTTGAAGTTTCTTCAACTTCTGCACCTACTGTTGCGATACTAGGTACTAAACCTGCTCTCCAATCAGTTGGCTTATCAATACCAAAGAACATAGCATTATCTATTTTTCTAGCAAATGCTTCCTCTACTCTTGGCCTTACAGTAGCCCAAATATCAATTGAACTATCATTTAATAAGTTTTCCTTAATAGGAACGATTACTGCTAACTCAGCAATGTTGATATATTTTTTATCCCACGCTAATTTAGTAATATTTTTTCTACCATTATTAGTTGTTTCATCTACAAAGTATGCGACTGGTAGACTGTCTAATACTCTTAATTTTGTTTTGTCTGATGTTGCATTTGGCAATCTTTTAAACATAGATAATGCTTTAGATTGTCTAATTGTACCTTCAAATATTTCATTTGCTACCTGAGTTTCAATTAAAGCATCAACATCATTTCTTACAATTCCGCTTACGCTTGCTGGCATAATTATCTTTTCTCCTTTTCTTTTTTTAATTATTTAATGCCCCACGCAAAATGTCATTCATAATTTCATTTGTACTATGTGGTGCATTTTCACCTGTATTTAAACTAGGTGATGTCTGTACTTTCTTGACTACGGTATCTCCAAAATATTGTGGATTTTCTTTTTTATAGTCTTCTAGTGCAGTTGTAAAGTCAGTGTCATCATTTACTTTTGACATAACTTCATTCTTAACAAACTTTAAAAACTCTGATTTTACTTTACTTCCACTCATTTGAATTTCGGCTTTTAAATCATTATTTTCATTTGTTAAGTTTTGTAAATTTTCTAAAGACTTATTATTATTTTCTATTGTTTGGTTTAAGTCATTTATTTGGTTTTTATAATTTTCAATTTCCGTTTTATAACCAGTAATTTCATTTTCCAAAGATGACTTTTTTTCTTGTTCGGCAGTTATCTGCTTACCATATTCAACCATAATTTTATCAATAACTTCTTTTTCTAAATTAAGCCCTTCTAAAAATTCACGTTTCATTTATATCTCCTCCTATCGTTAGTTTTTCGTGTCACGAACACGTGTGAATTGATATAGGTTGTTTCCAATCCTAATAACATTATACCACAAATAAAAAAAAGTGCAAATGCACTTTTGTTTACGATGGTTGCTGTTGTGGGAATTGCGCCCCTCTTTTAGGTTATGAGCCTAATGTGCTACTATTACACTTCAACAGCGGTAGGGTCGGGTAGTCAGATTTGCACTGACAAAAACTTTTTTCCCCGATGGCACAGGTTGACAGAGTTGAACTGCCATCTCTGGTTTTGGAGACCAGCATTTTACCATTAAACTAAACCCATATTAAAGTAAGATTATTTCTTACTTGTTTTTTTCTTTTTGGTTGGCTTAAATTCCACCTTTAATTCAATTGGCTCGTTTGTATATTCTATTGTTCCTACAATTTTAGGCATTACTTCAATAACTTTTACTACTACTTTTTTCTTTTCGTTACTGCCAGTTAAATACTTAGCCATTTGTTCATCACATTCAAACTCATCACCAACAAATAACTTGCCTTTTTCTTCAATACTCTTTCTCTTGATATTTAATAACTTATCAAAATCCTTTAATGTAAATTGTTCAATTACTCTACATCTTACCATTATCTCTCCTCCACATCTGGCTTCCTATTCGCCCAGAATTATATATGTATAAAACTCTATCTATGTAATAAATACTTTTATGTGTTTTATGTAAATCTTCTTGAAAGAAAACATCTTCATTAAACATTTTATCTTCTTGAAACATAGGACATATTTCTCTTTTGTATATTGCTTTCCATACTGCATAATTTTGGGGGTGTCTAATAATTAAATTTTCATTAAAATCAGCCCAATTAAAATATATTACATCTTCATTCCTTTCATCTATTGCTTTCAGTAATACTTCAATATAGTCATTTGTTATCATATCATCACTGTCAATAAATGCTACATACTTACCTTTTGCTTCTTTTAAGCCAACATTTCTTCCAGCAGATACACCTACATTTTCTTTCATATGTATTATTTTAACAAAATTAAATGCGTCTAGTCTTGTTTCATTACAATTATTATCTGTTAATATCACTTCTACTTCATCATTTACTTGTATTGATAATTCTTTTAATAACTTAACTGTTAATTCATATGTTTCATAATAAGGAATTATAATCGATAATTTAATCATTTTTTAACCTTTCTCTTAACAAATCGACATCTTTTACATTATCTATGTCGCAAGTTTCATCATTTATTACCACATAATTTTTTGTCATTTGATGTGTGCTTATATCTTGACCATTTATACTTCTATATAGTTCCCACACTATTGGTTCTCGCCAACATTTACCTTCGTCTTTTAATTTTTTTACTCTATTGATATGTTCTTTAAACATAATGTAATCTACAACTTTATATGCTAGTGGTTCATCGTGGTGTTTGATATAATTTTTAGTTTTGTTTTTATATGTGCAAAAAAGTAAATTTGCAGTTGTTTCTGTTTCAACTATTGTTTTTATTGCATTTTCACTATAATATACATCACCAAACAAGAAGCATATAGGTCTGTCTAATAATTCAACAGGGAACGCATTTAACCAATAACCTTCGTTTTTTATAGGGTCATAGTAATTATACTTTGGTTCATATCTCGTTGCACCTAAATTATCAAATCTCTTATCGTGTGAAGTTATAATTATGTCTTGTATTCCGTTTTCTTTTAATAATCTTACCGTTCTTTGTATTATTATTTCACCGTTTATTTCAGTTAATTGTCTTGGCTCTACAAACGGTTCTACATTTCTACTGTCTGCTAATATTACATATTTCTTTACCATTGTTTATCACCACCATTATTCATTTCTGCTTTCGTTTTTTCTACTCTTTCGCTTAAATATTTATCTATTTTAGCATCTTTACCTTTTTCACTTAAATATAATTGAAGTGTATCGGCATAATGCCTTATGGTACTTGTTCCCCATATTACTTTATCTCTTATTGTTGTTACTGATTTCAAGTTATCTTTATTCCATACATATACTGGCTCTTTTAATAAATTAAAACTATTCATATAGATACAAACTTTGCAATGTTGGTTTCTATCTTCTTTTAGTGTACCCTCATTATAAAGGCATTTTTGACTAGTTGCTAACTCTTTTTTTATTACTTTACCACAACTACCACTCCAACCAGCAATTGCTTCATATTTGTCTTTATATGTTGGAATAAAACAAGTTGTTATCTTTTGATTTTTACATTGTGCCATACCTACAAATAATACATCAGGTTCATCTTGTAGTCTATTATTTATCTTTTCTAGTACATCATTTGCATATAACCAATCATCAGCATCAATATAATAAATATATTTAGATTTTTCGTTTATATGAAGGTATGCTTCATTTCTAGCACCACCATTTAATCTTTTTTGCTTTAATGATATAACTTTCATTCCTTTGCTGATTTTATCAAATTCTTTTTTATATTTATTTGCAATTTCTATTGAATTATCGGTTGAAACATCATCAACAAATATAATTTCATAATTTTTATATGTTTGCTTTAATATAGAACCAAGACATTTGGGTAGCCATTCTGCATAACTGTAATTAGGGATGACAATAGATATTAAAAAATCTATTTTTTCTGGCATCTTATCAAAATCTTTTTCATTTATATTGCTTTTTTTAAAACAATCTATATCATAATTTGTGAGGTTAATATCCACATATCCACATACATCATATCTAAAACAGTGTAATTTAGTTGCTAACAATTCTTCTAATGTTTCATCTTTAAATAAATAAATATATTCATTTCCATCATCTTTTGCTATTTGATAAGAATTTTTATCAACCGCTATTTTCATTTTATCACCATCTTTATTATAACATATAATTTAAAATTTTAAAAAAAAAGAACATTAACTTTGTTCTTTGTAATATTTCCAATGAAAGCCACCCGCTGTTTTTCTTATGTCTTTACAACATAAGCCTATTGTTGTGTCATTTATATTTGTTTGTCTTTTTGCCTCTTTTGCACTAGAATATATTATATTTGTTTCCAAGCAAATAACAGGTATGCTTTTTATTATTTTCATTTTTTCTATTGCTTCTAATGTATGATGAAATCCATTAGGATACCTTTTTTGGTAAGTTAGTTTTCTTTTTTGTTTTGCCTTTTCAGTTATTTTTATGCCTTTGTGTGTTTCACTTATTCTTTGTTTTTGATATGAACTTAAATGTTTGCCCAAATTATAATGGGCATTATTTTTACTTATTTTCATTTTTGCTTCTTCAGATTGATGTTGTCCCAGTCTTTTTCTTCTTATTTTATTCTTCGTTTCTTCTGACAATTGTTTATTTTTCCAATATCTAGCATTATTTTTACTTATTTTTTCTTTTGTTTCATTGCTAACACAATGAACGTGTCCACCATTTGCTATGTTATACCCATATTCTCTTTGATTTGATTTATATTTGGCAATCAATTCTATCTCTTTATTTTCTGCTTCTTCTTTAGTTAAACCTTTATATAATATTATATGTTGTATGTTATCCCAACCACATTTGTTTATTGCATTTGTAAAATATTCATTGTTTTTATAACCAGCATTGCACCTTTTATTAAATTTCATAGATGTAATACCAATATATTTTTTCCTATTAGGACTTATGTGCATATAAACTATATAATTATTCATATTATTCCCCCTCTTTTTTTATTGCGTATATTATATCATTTTTTTGCTTAAAAAGCAAAAAAAGAGCAAAATGCTCTTTTCTTGCAGGTTCATCAATGAAAAAAATTGTCAGCAGATTATCTCTGCAATTTAATTATAACATAGTTTAGATGATTTGCCAAGCACATCTTACTATTCTATCTGAACAATCAAATGTGTCTATTATTACACCATCTATAATAGCAGTAATATGCCCATTCATTGTAACTGCATATCTACCATAAGGATATTCTCTAGCAAATTCGCTAACTGTTTTTGCATAATGACATTCTCTAGGGTATCTATCATCTAAATAATCTTCAACAAACTCTACCCTATCAAACATCATACCTACATCACCTGCTAAATCAGTTAATTCATCATATACATCACGCCAAGTTCTATCAGTTAGCACACTTAAAGCACGAATAACACAATCTGCTATATGTCTATCATTTTGGTTTGCATTATAATATCTAAACATTATCTCATACTTCTTTGTAATGTTTCATTTAACATTTGTTTTTGTTGTGGCGTTTCTGCTTCTTCGTGCAATACCCTAATAAAATCTTCAAGTGCTTTTACCATATAATGAAAAGACTTATCTGTTTCTTCACCAGCACCATATCTTGAACGGCTTTCTTGATATCTACCATATTCACCAGCCATTCTATCTAATTCATCGTCACCACGATATCTCATATCTCTTCCTCTTCTACCATAACTACCTCTGCCATATTCACCATAGTTGCCATAATTACCATAACTATCATAACCAGGTCTTCTGCCACCATAGTTACCATATTCTCCGTACATTTCTTTATCCTCCTTTGCTAAATGTTTTATCTTGCTTAATTTATATAAATTATCTATATTACTTGTTGCAATACCATCTTTCATTATTCTATCAATTGCTTCTGTTGTTTTTTTAATTACTGTTTCTTCCACTATTATCACCTCTTTCTTTTAAGAGTTTCAAAATTTCTTCATTTTGTTTAATGATTGTCTTTAAGTACTTTTCATCTTGTGTTTGTAATTCATTCATTAAATCTGCATTATTATAATCTTTAAATAATATTTCTAAACTTAATGTTTGAAGTATCAAACCCAACTTATTTATAAATTCATTGTTATTCATTAGTTATTACTTCTTGATAGGTTAAAAGTGGCATTAGTAATAATTGGTATTTCAGTTTCTATTGGTGTTGTTGGGTCTGTTGGTGTTACGACACTTGGTACACTCCCAACGGTTAATGTTGAAGTACCACGAGGGCATAATCTAATTTTTCGATTAAATGAAACAGTCTCATAATCATCTGGTGCATCAATAGTTACTGCCCTTACCGTATCTGGCAATAACACGCCGTCTTCATATAAGCCAATGGCTATAACACCTGCAGTTGCTGAACTAATAGAAGCACTAAAATTAGCATTGTAATAACCATTATAATTATTTCCAAATACTCTAAATAATGGACTGCCGTTTTCATAATCTAACCATCCACCATTGCAACAATATGCGCACCTTGTTCTAATGTTTGTTGCATCAAAAACAATAGGGCTTGTATTGCTTGTTAGGACTAAAGGTTCATTTATAATTGTTTGTATCATATTTTATCTTTTCTCCTCTCTTATAAAAAAGAATAGGTACTTGCCCTATTCTTATCACTTTCCTAATGTTAGGAAAGTCTTAGCAAGTTCTCGTAATCGAGTGTGTGACAAATTGTCACGATGTGCTATTAAAATAAATACGCATTGTTTCCATTGCATCCACATCCATTGTTATTTGGACAAGTGAATATTGGAGTTCTACCATAGACTGGTGTAGTTGGCACAGGGCAGTTGTTTAGACGATTGTATAATGCGTCTACCTCATTCGCAAATCCTTGTGAAATAAATGCGTTTTGTGCAGTTTGACTTGCTCTTAAATCTGCTCTTTGTAATTCTCTTTCCAATTCTGCAATTCTGTCATTTTTGCCATCTAATTCTAATTGACATAACTTATCGAGAATAGCCTGAGTATTTGCAGTTTGATTTGTCAATAAATCTCTTGTGTTGTTAGCATCAGCAAATCTTGTAGCATTTGCTTCATTTTGAATAATATTTTGTGTTTGACAATTAGCAAGTCTATTTTCACAACAACAATCTGCAAACTGAGTAGATAGTCCGTTTATACCACTTGTAATTGCTGTTTGTGTTGCAAAGGCTTGTTGCATATTGGCAATTTGTCTTGCATTTGCAGAACTTTCTGCATTGGCAAATCCACCACTTACTGTTTGTTGCATATCACTGCAACAGTTACACAATTGGTTAGATAACGAATATATGCCATCTCTAACACCTTCCATTTGATTGCTTAAATGTAATGAATTGAAACCATCACTCGTTTGGTTCATAATGTCTTTTTGACCATTAGATAGCCAAGCATAGCCATTATCAAAACTATTACCATTACCAAAGAAACCACCATTTCCGTTACCGTTATTGCCCCATATTAAAGCCAATAAAACGATTAACCAAATTGCTTCACTTCCCCAACCAAATCCACCGTTGCCTCCACCATTATTACCAGCCATCATTGGGTAAACTGGATATGGATAGAAACCACCGTTGCCATTGTTTGTAGCCAATTCTACTGTTGGTTGTATTCCACCGTTCATTCTTTTTTCACCTCCTCGTCATTACTTTTTATATCCACTTATTTAAAGTTGATACCAAATTTATTTAATTGTTCTTCTGTTATTCCAAAACCATTTGCAAACTTTTTAAATTGTTGCATTTGCTCTGGGCTATATTTACTCATCATATTATTCAATAATTCTTGTGGGTTATTCTGATTTTGTCTTAGGTTTTGAAACTGTTGAAACATCTGAGGATTTCTTGCTTTCAGTTGGCTTTGCAACTGGCTCATTAACATCATCATCGGGTTCATTTCTTTTCATCTCTTTTCTTAATTCTTCAATTTGTGCTTGTAAAAATTCAATTTTTATGTCTTTTTCATCTCTTGGAACTATTTCGTTTAATTCGTATGTTTTAATTTCACCTTTGCTGTTTTTAATCCATACAACCGACATATTTTTACTAAAAAATGGTGTATCAGTATATACAATTTCCTTGTTAACATCTTCAATAGTATTTACAAATTTCATTTGACCATTATTTAGTGGTGCAAGTTGAAATGTTTGATTTATTGCAGGTTGTTGATTATTTTTCAATTGCTCTTTCATTTGATTTAATTGCGCTATTTGATTATCTATTCTATCATTTAGACTTTGTTGGCCATAATTATTGTTGTATGGTGTCATATATGGGTTGTTATACATAATTACCTCCTAATATGAAAAGAGAGTATATAGCAATAGCGTTTTAAACTAATTACTTCAACTCTCCTTTCATAGTTTAAGTATATATTTTTCTTGCCTAGCAAAAAGGCAAAAAAAAAGCACTACAATAACAGCAGTGCTTTCCAAGTTTGCATAAATACATAATCTTGATATAATTGTTTAATTTTTTTTATTTCATAAGTAATAGTTCTAGGACTAACACCTATTTCCATAGCAATTTTAACTGTTGTATCTTTGTTTAAATACATATCAAGTATCCTTATTTGTTCTTCTGTCAATGAAACATTGCGTATAAAGTCATCATATATTACTTTGAGTTTCAATTTCTCGACCATTTACCCACCTCGTTGCATTATAATACGATATTTTTTGCATAAATCAACGCAAAATTATAGCAACGATATCATTTAATATCAATTACTTACATTTAATGTCAAATAATATCATAAATAGGTTTAAAAAAAATTACATCAATGTTTTTGTCAATTCAAATATCTTTTTTCTTTTTCTACATATGGTTATTTCACTACAATTATAATCAATAGCCAATTGCCTTACAGTTTTACCGCTTATTATGTCATTTAGTATGTTTTTTTCGCTTTGTCTTAGCAATCTGCTAGTCATAATATAATTGTATGCTTCTGGTGAATAATCAAAATAGTATACATTTCTTTTCATAATACCCCCAATCGGTTGCATATTATATAATACAATTTTATATAATGCAACAAAAAAAGTGCTATTTAGCACTCTTTATGTCATTTACTTCATTTTGTAATAAAGTTATATTCTTTTCTGCTTCATACATACGTTCTACTACGTTATTATGTTTTGACACCTTTTTTTCAAGTTCGTTTATTCTATAAATTATCAAGTCATTATTCTTTTTATTACTTGATAAAGTTGTAATAATAGATGGTACTGCCACACATAAACCACTAATAACCGCTATTATTATTTGTTGCATCTTGCCCTCCTTATGCTCTTATATTTTAATTATATCATAGATAAGAAAAAAAGACAAATTAGCATTTGCCTTTATATTCCAATACATAATTAAGTTGTTTTTGTGTCATATCAAATTTTTTATTGATATACATAGTTAGTACATACTGTCTACCTTTTTCTTTAAGCATTTTCTTTAATTGTTTGTTCTGGATAATCATTTATCCCCCGTATGTTTTACTATGTATGTCACCATTTTGGCACATAGGACATTGTGTTTGAATGTCTGCATCTTTACCACTATCCCACTCATAACCGCATTCCATACAAGTTAAATGGTATTTTTTAGTAATAACTATATTACCATATTCCTCATATACTGCAAGTTCATCATCATCTTCAATTCCTGCTTCATTTACAACTTTTTTTGGTACTATTACGTGATAGCAATTTATTCTTTTTTCGTTATTTTTAGAATAATAATATTGTTTATTTAGTTTCGCCATTAGCATCATTCCTCTCATATTTAATTATAAGACATACTTTCCCATATTCATCCTGTGTTTGTAATACAATTTCATCCATAACTTGCATTAAATTCTTTTTAATTACTAATTTGTCCTTTTCAAATACCTTAAATAACGTATCAATTAAATTACTTTTCACGTTCTATTTCCCCACTTTCTATATATTCGATTGCCATTTGATGACCTATTCTAGCCTCCTCTTCAGTTGAATATCTCACTTGATAATCTAAAAAATGAACATCACCATCTATTTTTTGAAATATCATCGTCTCATAGTAAAGCGGTTTCCCTATGCCAAAACTATGGTCTATTCCTAAATCAACAGTCGATACAGTATATTTACCTATTGTTGTTTTTAAGTCAAATCGAGTATCCCAATCAAAATCTTCTCTAAAACCATAAGCCATTATTATCACCTAAAATCTACTAATAATTTCCATAACTTTAGTTGTTAATTCAATATCATTTTCAATTTCTACTATTCGCCTTTTTAATTCTTCAACTTTGATACGGTTGTTTTCAATCATAGTTTCACAATCACTAAGTATTTTTTGCTTAGAAATATAATCAGTATTATCTCTTATTGGGTCAATTGTTACTTTGTCACTTAAATAATCTTTAACCAATTGAATAACTCTATAACTTGGTTTGTATTTTTTAACGGTCATATTAGATACTGTGCTATTATGTACTCCAATTGCATCGGCTATTTGAACATTGGTTATTTCATTTTCCCTCATTATCTTTTTAAAGTCTGTTTTTTCATAATACTCATCTAATTCAGGATTTGCTTGTCTTGGCTCGTTCATTATTTTGTAAGTTGCTCTTTTTACTTTTGCTGATTTTTTAGGTATTTGTATATTTGTTTCATCACTAAAGAAATTATATAATCTCTTTTTAAACTCATCACCAACTGGATTTCTACCCTCTAAATAATTATATATAGTTCCTACACTTTTATAACCTAATACTGCAACTAATTCTTTATAATTATTTATATTAAATTCGTGCATCTTATTTACTAATTCAAATCTTCCTGTTTCGTCTTTTGCATTCATTTGTTCCCAAAACTTATCTGCTTCTAATTTATTGTTTATTTCATCAATTTTATTTTCTTTACCCCTGTTTATTATTTCGCTAAACTTATCAATTAAATTCATTGGCATTTTAATTTCTCCCTTCTCAATTGCACAATAATAATTATAGTCTAGTCCTAACATTCTAGCCATATCTACCCTTTTTATATTATTTTGTACTCTTTTCTTTTGATATAAAGTCATAATTTACCTCTTTCCTTTTTTTAATCTTTTAATTTATCAATTTCTCTAATAACACCATTAACTAATTCACATATTTTTTTATTACAACTATTATCATCTAATCTTAATTTTTCCATTAAATATGTTTCGTGTTTCGTGTTATCAGCATTATCTTCTATTAAAAATCCCATAGAAGTATGGTCTATGATACTAATATATAGATAGCACCATCGCATACCTCTTTGCAATTCACCGCCTAAATGTTTAGGCTTATAAGTAAATAATATATCACGATGGTCATACCCTTGGTCTGTCCAACCAATAATACATTTACCAGTATCTAATAATGTTTTGGCTATTGCATTATAAGTATGCTCACCATTGATAACTTCATTCCACTTATCAAAATTCATTATTCTTCCTCCCATTCAGTACCTGCACACCAATAATAATTATCATTTGGTTCGTGGTCTTCCATTACTATCTTTGGTTCATAATCGGCATCACATATATAATCTCCTTCACCAATATAAATGCAATGGTCACAATTATAACATATTTTTTCTCTTTCCTTTTTAGTCATAATTTACCACCCTTTAATTTACTTTCTAGTTGTTGTCTTTCTTTCAGGCATTCGCTTGCCTTTTGAAATTGTTTTTGTTTTGAATACATTTCCTCAAGATACCCTAAATCAATTATATCTTGTTTTATTATTTCTCTTTCTTTTTTTGTCATAGTACACCTCCTTTGTTAATATATTACTACATATTAACTTAAAATGCAAGACATTTTTTTCTTTCTTATATTAAAATAAAGAGAACCGTTTACTGGCCCTCTTTATTTAATATAGACTTATCAATCATTCTTTCATCCCAATCTGTAACCATTTTGTAATAAGTTCTCTTTTTGCCACCAAATGGCAGTACACTTATTCTGTGCAAATATTTATCCCTAAACTTATGTATGTCTTTAGAATGGCCACATTCTTGGAAGTCTTTGCAGTTAATGAACTCCTCTAAAAAGTCATAATCAACTTCATAAATAGGTTGAGTTCTATTAAACCAAGAAATAATTGGATAAGTTTTAAGTTTTGTTCTTAATTTAGCATATTCTTTATTGCTAGGTTTCTTTTTAACTTTGAAACCTAATTTTGCTAAAGCCTTATCACTAAATAAGAACCTTAAGTCATCACTCATAATTTACTCCTCTCTATTATAATAATGTTCTTGTCGGCATTTTATATCTTAGTTGCATTTCCTCTTTACTAGGATAACCACTGCCATTTCTTCTTAAACCTCTTGCTAATTCATTATAGATGTATCTTTGATATTTTTGTATTATCTTTAAGGGTACATCTATATTTAATTCTACACACTTGTCTAAGGCCCATTGTGTTGCATTGTATTCTTCCTCACATCTACGCATCTTGCTGTTATTGTTTTCACAATGGCCAATTTCGTGTAATAAAGTAAATGTTGATACAATGCTATTTGTTTGTTTCCATTTACATATTGTTCTTTTCTTAATATGTACGTGTGTTCTCCCATAGCATTTTGAATTTGGTTCAATAGTTATCTTGTATTGTTTTATTAAATCATCTTGTATTTGCCTATTGGTTTTTTTCATAATTTACCTCCTTTTAAATTGTCAAAGACCTCATATAAAGATAGAGTTTCCCCTTTCTTTATATGACTATATTATATCACAAAATTGTAGTAATGTAAAATGTAAACCACTTGACACTGGGGTTTACAGCCTTATAAATCAAGGGTTCGCAAGGCAAAAAGTGCCTAAAAAAAAATTAAATTTGTGATTTTTTAATTAAAGTGTAAACCA
This sequence comes from Clostridia bacterium, assembly GCA_017549425.1. Classification (GTDB taxonomy): domain Bacteria; phylum Bacillota; class Clostridia; order TANB77; family CAG-465; genus UMGS1649. The sequence continues at coordinate 32,585 of JAFYUV010000013.1, forward strand.
ACCTATATTTTACATAAACTTTACACAATTGCATAAAAAAAGAAGGTGCTTTCGCACCCTTTACCAAATTATTTTTTTGATAAGATTTAACTTATCTAGGAAGATTGCTAGTGCTTGTTATAAGCACCATACAATAGATATATTGAGTTGTAGGTTTCCTCTTTTAATGCTGACTAACTCTACAGAAAAATCCAGCCTTATATCTATTGTATGCTACCTATAATGGTAGCACCTTTATATGTCAAGGATTTGTTCTATCAGAACAATTACATTATAACATAGTTATTTTTTTATTGCAACTCTTTTATAACCACTTACCCTTAATCTTCTATCGCTTGTTGGTAAGCCACTTGCTTTACTTAATTCTTTATATTTACTTGTTAATAGAGTTATCTTTTTTTGGCTTTCATATATAAGTTTTTCATTATCACTTGTTCTTGCCAATATTTGAGTGTCTTTTTGTTCTCGTATTGCTCTTTCTAGTTGCCTTTGTAATTGCGTACCTTCATAATTAGTATAGTGCTTCCCATCTAATTCAAAGCCTTTATTGTTCTTATCTATTATTTCTTGTAATTCTTTATTTGAGTATTGTGGCTTATTAACACCTAGTACTATTGCAAATGTATAGTGATAGCAGTTATATTGGCTTATACTACGTCTATCGTGTCCCGTTTCTTCCGATATTTTCGGAAAGTTGATGCCATCATAAGACACAGCATTTTCACTATCTTGGAATTTTTCAAATTCACCTTTTTTAATTAAGTTTCCCTCACTATCATATTGATTTATAGTAAATTGCCTACCTTGTACTAATTCGTGGTCTGGTGCAGGGTTAAGATGCACACTTATTTCTACACCATCAGCGTCAAATTCTTTACCAAACATTTCTTGTGTTTCATTGTGTAATTCTCTTAATGCGTTTTTTAAGTGCATTCTAACAACACTATCTAATCTTACTGCTCTTCCATCTTTATAAATTACTTTTAAACCTGTTCCTATTTGTTTTAATTGCCTATACATAGCACTATCAAATGTTTCTTTGCCTTGCCCTACATTTAATACTGCTTCATCTAAAAGTTCGTTATATGCCTTTTTTAGCCCTTTAAATTCAATATTACCATTTTTATCTTTAATACCAAGCCCTAACATTTCACTTCTAGCAAAGTTCATATACTCTTTTGTAGTTAAATTTGCCAACGCATCAACTTGTCGCCTTAATGCTACATTTTCATCAAATGGTATATATTTCTTATTTCTGTACTTATAAAACTGCTTAGCAAAGTTATAATCATTTTTGGCAACTTCTTCAAATATCTTTTTAATGTCTTTTATATTTAACTTAGTTATTTCAGCAAGTTTCTTTGTTATCTTGTCATAATCTCCACCATATTTAAGTATTTGTACTAATTCTTGTGCTTTACTTGGAGTAAGAGTGCCAATTTTTTTGATACTCTCACCAATCTTTTTTAATACATACTCATTACCTATTTCAATTCTTCTTACTAGCCTTTCAACTACTTTTTCAATAACTTCATCTGATAGCATAGGTATCACTCCTATTCTGCTTCGTATTCTTCTACTGTTTTTACGTTTGTATAACTTGGAAAGTTGGTGCTAAACCAAGTTTTTTGGGTTGCATCCTTTACAATAATCTCACAAGTTGTTGGTACATTGGTAAACATATTTCCAAAATTCGTTGCATCTGTAAACAAAAACTTACGCATATCTAAATGTGCTAATGCGGTACAACCATAAAACATATTATTGCAAATAAACGAAACTGTTGTTTCCCAACTTGATAAATCTAAATTTGTTAATGCTCTACATTGATAAAACGCATTCTCAAAATTATTGCAATTTGTCGTATTAATATTTTCTAATCCTGTTATAGTTGTTGTTTGATTACAATTATGAAATAAATAACGTATATTTTCTAATTTGTTTGACGTTGTTATTCCTAAAACAATATTAAAATTTCTAAGTTTATTTTGACTTGCGTTATAAAACATTAGAGCAAGTGATGTTAGGTGTGAAAAATCTAAATTTTGTAATGTTATATAAAACATATCTTGTGCATCTCTAAACATACTAGCAACGGATGTAACATTTGATACATCACCTGTTATTATCGTTTCGTGTGAATTTGATACTGCATTATAGCGTTCAAATATATAACCAAGTGATGTTACATCGCTTGTTATGACAAAGGAAGGTGTTTTCTTTAAATAATTCACTGCTTTAAACGAGTTGCTATTTATTGTTGTATCAAAATATTCGCTTAAATCACCACCACTAGGTAAATTTTCTATTTCAGTATCAAAATCACTTGCTTGTATTGTATCACTACTGCCTTTTTTTTCTCTTATTGCATCAGCAACATCTGTTAGGAAGTGTCCTAATGTATCAGTTCTTGCCATTAGTAACTACCTCCTAACGCATCTGTTATAGCACTCGCTATACTATCATCTACATATTGTTTTGTTGCTATTGTATTAGGAATAGTTGCACTTATTACATTATTTTCTATCGTTATGTTATCACCAGGAGTATATTGCACATAGCCATCTCTACCTGCTGGGCCAGTTTCACCTTGTGGGCCTCTTTCACCTTGAATACCTTGTGGACCAGTTGCACCAGTATCACCTTTGCTACCAGTATCACCCTTAGGGCCTTGCTCTCCTTGCATTCCTTGTTCTCCCTGTATACCTTGTTCTCCTTGTGGTCCTACTGGGCCTTGTTCTCCAGTATCTCCTTTATCTCCTTTGTCACCCTTATCACCTTTGAAATAATCACTATCTACTTTTTCTTGTAAGTCATCTAAAGCATTATTTAATTGATTTAATCCATCATTTAGTGCTTGTTCGTATTGTTCCATCTCGCTTGGTGTTATTGGCTCACTGTTTTGTGCATCTCTTAATGAACCTAAATCAGTTTTAAAATATACTGGACTAGGGTTATATCTTGTTATATCTCCACTTATGATATCAGTTAAAGTTGCTACTACGCCAAGTTCGACTGTTCCGTCTTTTTGCAATACTTCTTGTGGAAAAGTACACATATTATTAACAATTATTTGTTTATAACTTTCACCGTTATAAGTAAAGTATGCTTCTTTTACATAATCATCAGTTATCTCATCAGCAAATTCAAATTTACATATACTTACATTTATTTCTTTTTCATTTATTGCTTCTTCTTTATCAATTTCAACTTTGTGTGGGTTTACTATTAACTTCATTATTCATCACCACCCTTTTCACTCTTAGTTCCTAGTAAATCATCTACATCAGGATTTTCTTTTTCTATTTCTTCTATTTTTTGCTTAGCAACTTCTTCTGTTTCACCAAATATCTTCATACGATATTCAACTTTACTTAATAAACCAGCACTTACTTCACGCATACCTCTATTTGCTTCACTTTCTTTGTCTTCAATAATACTGTCATCAAATTGTATTGATATTTCATCAGTATTGATATTATATTTACCAAATTCACTTGAAGCATAGCATATTGCTTTTACTAAGTCATAAATTGAACTTTCATAACCTATCTCTAATTTTTTCTTTCTTCTAAATAACTTACTATTACTTGATACTACCGCTGTTGCTGTGCTTAGATTAACACCGTCAAAATGATAATGATTTTCGCCAAAACCTACTTTATTACCTAAGATATTTAATGCAGTATTTAATGTACTTATTTGTTTATCTGTCCTTAAATCATCACTTTCGCTTTGTATTAAGTCATCTTTTGTAGCACCTTTTGGTAATTGATAAATAGATGTATCTTCTGGGTCAAATACCATTCTTTGCTGTCCATCGTCATAATTAAACATCTCTGCTCTAGCAAATATTCTTCTTTTACCATCTTTTACTTCTGTTTTTAGTGCATCAAAGGCAATATCTACACTCTTCATATTATCAATAGCATTTGCATAATGTGGTATTCCAAAAGGACTATTATTAAATAAGTTATTTGTTAATAATGGCTTGAATATACTAAACCATTTAACATTTGACTTAGTATCAAAATCTTTTATTGTGTTACCATCTTCTTTAATCTCACTTAGTAAGCCATTTGTATCTTTAAATAAGTGGTTGTATATATGATAATTGCCATCATCTGCTAGTTTATGTACTGATAAAATTACATATTTGTTACCTTTAATGTATTCTACACTACCAAAAGCACACTCTGTTATCTCTTTATTATTCCAACTTAGTGGGTATATCCAATCAATATCTACTAAATCTGTTCTTGTTTTTGCTTCTGACACATCTAAATACATAGCATCTTCATTTTGCATTATGTCATATACACTTATTACAACTGCTTCAGTACCTAATGCACCAGATTTTTCAATTGATTGGTTAATTACTGTGTATAAGTCTAATTTATTGATTAACTCTTCAAAATCATTTTGTGATTTGTCATCTTTTAATGATATTTTACATTTTTCACTCCATAAAATATCTGACCAGTCCTCACTTATTTCTTTTGCCATATTCATTGTAAATCTATGCTGATATACTTTTTTCTTACCATTATAGATAAAATAGTTATGAAACGATTTAACATTACCTTGATACCAACTTTTCCATTGCTCAATATAAGTCCTTAAATCATTTTTAACATTAGGATTATACCCATAATTTAATTGTAAAAAATCTTCTAATTTCATTGTATCACTCCTTTATATTTTTATTCTTCCCCAAAAACGTCTGTAAGCATTTCCTTTAGAATTAACTACTTCTTGTTTAGTAATTTTGCCAACATTCTCAACTAATTTTCTACCTTGTAAAGTTAATTCCCCAAAATATATATCTTCATCTCCTGCTCTTCTTTGTAATTCTTTATACATTTGAGTTGCTATTCCTTTTCTTTGATATTCTGGTTTGACTTCAATTTTCGTAACCCATATTTTGTTAGGGTATTCCATAATTTCTGGTTTGTATATTTCTTCGTATCGTAAATGTGCTATTTCTTTACCTGTTTGTTTGTCAATTACATTTATTCTTTTTTTATAAGTTCCACCTTTAAAATCGTATGCTTTTTTTCTTTCGTTCCAATATTTTTTATCTTCATCTGATAACTCTTCAATTCCTTTGTAATAATCTCCATCTTCCATATAAAAATGTTCATTAAAATATTGCTCTTTTTCTTGTTCTGTTTTTTTGCCTTTGTTTCTAATTTTATCATTCATATAATCATTAACATCTTTATTTTTTATAAACACACGATTGCCACTTTTAGTTGTTATCCATCTGCCTTCTTCGTTCATTTTTTGTACCTCTTATTATATTCATCAAGTAACCTTTGTGCCTTATATCTATATTTTTCTTCTTTGGGTTTATAGCCAAACTCTTGTAATAATGGCATTTGTTCTTGCTCTTTTCTTGCAACGTACTCTTTCATTGTTACTTTTTTCTTTATTTGATTATTCATATATTCGTTAGTTGTCTTATCTTTATTTACTTTAATTGGCACAATTCTACCATTTATGTATCTAAATATCACATCTTTGTTCACTGTATTACTCCTTATTTATATATGTCCTTTTTTAATTCTTTATCAATTTCTTCTATTTTTTTTGCATATATGTCATATCCGTTTTTTGTTCTTGCGTGGTATTCGTAATGATATTTGCCTGTTTTTAAATCACCTGTTGTAAAATTTTTTACTTTTGTTGCTTCTATATGGTATGCTAGTTTACTTTTATATTTATCGTTTATTTCTTTTAACAACTGTGATTGAGTTTTTTTGTTTCTTATCTTGTCATTCATATAAGCATTCGTTGTCTGCTCTTCATCTACTTCAATCGGTCTTATTTTGCCTTTTATATATCTAAATATTATCATTTAATAACCTCCTTTTATATTCATCATTAACTTATCATAGAATGGAAACATACTATATTCACTTGCATCTAAATCATCTATTGGCGTTGTTCCATCATCAAGTCTTTCGTCTTCGTGTTTTTCATCCCATACTGCTTGTTGGTATGCTTCTATTAAGTATTTACATTTCCTAAGTATAAACCTTCTGCCCTGTGCGAATAACATCTGGTCCATATAAATTCTATCTATTATTTGCCCTTTAATACAATCTTCTACATATAATGGTATTCCTTTTTCTTGTAACCTTTTATTTAATCCATAAGTTAACACCTGTCCTAATGCACCATAATCACCAAATGCGTGAGTTACTTTTCCATATTCATTTACTATTTCATAATAAAACTCAATAAATGCCTCATATATTTGTTCTGGTGCATACAACCCTGCTAACTTTTTTTCACCTATTGTCCACGCTTGTTTAAATAAATGTGTTATTCCCGTTGCTTTAAATTCTGTTTCACCTTTTGTAGCACCATAGTCTATTCCTATTGAAATTATTAAAAAATTCAATTTATTACCATTTTCATCTAATGCTTTATCTCTTAAAAACATCTCAGTATTATTTGCAAATTGTTTATAGATTAATCCTTCTGCTAATACCCATAACCCTAATATAAATCTTTCATAGAAAACTCCGCCCATACTTTGATATTCTTTTTTTAAGTTTTCAAAGTACTCTTCGTTTTCTTTTTTTAGTATTACATTGTCATCTAGGGTAAATGCCCATACTTTCTTTTCTATATCTTCGTTATCTATTATATCACACTTTACCCAATGACTTGGTGCATCTGGGTTAGTTGTTGCATATAACCTAGCACCTTTTACGCTTAATCTTGATAATAGCATTCTATAAAAATCTTCTGGTATCTGTGTCAATTCATCTACATAAGCACCCGCTAAAGTCATACCACGAATTTTACTTTCAGCCCTATTATCGTTAGCACCCTCAAGCCATACGGTTCTACCAAACAGTTTTGCTACCTTTTGGCTTACCGAAAAAGTGAAATTATTTAACCCTACTAATTCTTGTAATAAACCCAAACAGTTTCTTTTTAATGACGTAAGCGTTTTCCCTATCATTAAAAACTCACTATTTTCTGGCATACTACCAACAAATATAGCCCATTTTAATAGTGATACATAAGTCTTACCACTTCTTACTGACCCTGTTAATAAGTTTATTCTCTTATCATTATGCAATAAAAAATCTAGTTGTTTAGGGTTTAGCATATCTTCTATTGACTTATTGCTTAGTGTCTTTAACATTCTTTAATGCCTCCATCAAGTCATCTAATACACCATTATTTTTAGTGTCCATTTGTTGTCTTTGTATCTCTAACACTTTCAACTCTTTATCTAAGATAATACCATAAGCGGTTGCTAAGTCTTTTATGCTTGTAAATACATCAATATCTTCGGCCTTTATTTCTATTGCTTTTAACAATTTATCAAGTATTCTTTTTTTTGTTTCGTGCTGTGTCTGCATATATTCCAAAGTGGTTTGTGTGTTCTCTTCTTTTTTTTGTTCAAGTTTTTTCAAAATATCTTTATCTGCTTTAACAATTAACCTAATTGCTTCAACACTAACACCATATTTTTTTGCTACTTCACTGTAATTTTGACAATTGACATAATCAGCAACAATATTTTTCTTTTCTAAGTCAGTAAATTTAGCCAATCATATCATCTCCTTTATAGTTTACAAAGACAGTATAACATAAAAAAGCAGAATAGACAAAATAACTATTCTACTTCTATATATTTGGCTTGTTTTCTTAAATTATCTTCTATTTTTAATAACTGTAAATTAGTATAGTGGCATAATTTTTTAATTTCTTCTTCGCTATTTGCATATTTTAAAGGTTTTTTGTGGTCAATATGTACTGTTTTTAATAAATTCCAGTTCCATTTTTCGTTGTAATTATTTTCATAGGTTTTTGTTAAATAAGACATTAAAAATTCAACATCGCAACCCAATATTTCTTCTATATGCTTACTTTTTGTTTTCCCTTTCCTTTTAAATGACATTCGTATCATCGTTCTAATAGTACATTTAAACCTATGTTCACAATCGTTTTTATATTTGTCATTGAAATATTTATTTATTTGTTCTTTGTTTTTTAATCGATATATTTTATTTTTTGCGTGTATTTCTTCCTTGTGGCTTTCTCTATATTTTGCAGTTCTATCCCTTGCTCTTTTTAAAATTATTTCTCTATTTTTTTCCAAATATTCCTTTTTCTTTTGTTTCCCTTGCTCAGTTTGATAATACCTTTTTGTATTATTTCTTGAATATTTTTTTTGACATTCCTTACATTCACAACGAATATAATATTTATTATATTTGCTATTAAAACTTTTATTAAAATCATCAATTGTTTTTTCTATACCACATTTCTTGCATATTTTTGTTTCCATATAACACCTCCGCAATAAGTGTCGCAAGAGAGAATAATTGCGGTATTCTCTTCTTTGCATATATATTATATCATATTTTTTAAAATTATCAAAATCTTACATTGGTTTGTACTTTCTTTGGGCTGTTATTAATTCTATATAATACTCTGGTTCTGGGTTATTTAAAAATTCCCATATTTTATCTTTAAAACGTTCTGTCATATGTATATTACTATACAAATACCATTTATAAAAGATTTTGGCATCATAATCTAGCCCTTCAAAGAAAAATTTAATTATTTTGGCATTGTGGCAAAAATCGTTATAGGTTAAAAAGCAAAGTTCATTTCTTATAAATGGGCAACAAGAAAAGTCAACATCTTTCATTTCTTTTCTCCATTTCCAATTTTAATTCATCCCAATAGTCATCAGACATACTTGCTAAAAAACAAGAAAAAAGGCATAGCAAAGAAACTATACCTATAAATGCCAAAATAAAAATTAAATCAAAAATACTATTCATTGTATCACCCTCTTTTATTAAGTACATTATATCATAAAAGAACAGAAATAAGCAACAACCTATAACTGTTCTTTTAAAAAGGGGTAAATTATATGTGACATATTGTCACTAACAAAAGTATAACATAAATTATGACATATTGCAAATAATATTTCAAAGGTCTCTTTAACTATGCCTAGTTAATATCAGTAAAGGAGCATTGATATTGTTTGCTGTTAGACCTTTTCTTGATTTTACAATTTAATACAAGACTATTTTATACTAGGTTGGAATTGAACCAACATTGCTTGCGTGATAGGCAAGTGTGTAACCATTACACTACTAAAATTTTTGCAGTAATAGTCTTTCTAATTTCAGGATGGTGATGCCGTGCATCTATTTAATCAAGTCCTTTTTTTATTTCCGTATGGATTTGAACCATAAACATATAGATTTTCAGTCTATCACTCTACCAATTGAGTTACCGAGGCAAATTCTGCCTAATTTCTTTTTGCAGTAAAGGACTTTCTTTATATTCAATTAAAACAAGCCTATTAAAATACTTTTTATGCTATCGTGAATAAGTCTCACGAATTGGAGTTGAACCAATACTCTCATAATTACAAGTTATGTGCATTTACCATATCCTTATTTTTTGCAGAAATAGGCTTTAAGTAAGTAATAATAAAGTGGTTTACAAGACACATTTTTTCTATCTTAAAAGGATAGTGCTTTCTAAATCCCAAATTCAGTGCATTTATTTTTTGCTGTATTGTGTCTTTCTTATTTAATACCATAGAATAGATATAAAGGTTCATTTTTCAACATCCACTTTGCAACTTAGAATGTTGATGGCACGACTAGTAGGAAACCCATACCATTCTCTTTTTATATATCTACTCTATGCTACCAAATAAGGTAGCATTGTACTTGGTTTAAATTCTTTTGCCTTCTTCTAAAAGACACTTATATTATACTATAATTATGCTTTATAATCAATATCTTTTTTGTATTTTTCTAGTATTTTATCAATATAAGATGACATATCAAAGTTGTTTTCTAATAACCTTAATATTTGTAAGTTATAACCACTTAGGAATATATTACCATATTCATCAAATTCTGGTACAGTTTTATTTCTATCGTTAAAATTCCACCATATCAATTTAGTCTTTGCTTCGTGCTTTTTAAATAATTCCATCAATGATTTTTTACTTTGACAAGAACCTTGGTCAAATTCCATATCACTTAATACAATTATGTACTCAGGATACTTCTTTAACCCTTTTAACAATTCCATAACTCTACCAAAATCAGTATTTGAACAATCACCTGTATACATTGATTTATATTGTTCATTTAAAGTATCACCTTTAATTGTCATCAATTGAGGTCTTGAACTAAATGATATTAATTGATTTTTAGCATAAGTTGAATGAGTTGCTATTGCGTGGCATACTGACATCGCTTTTGCACCAATATCATTTTTATCAAAATCAAATCTGTTTCCCCACAAATAACTTCTTGCCCACATTGAACCAGATGTATCTAGTACACAAATAGCATCCATTTCTACATTTAATGTTGCATTTTCAACTATCTTTTTGCTTATTACATCTCTTGCATCTTTTTCAGCATCTTGTGTAGTCCAATCACCAGCGGTTGCAGTTTTAAAAGCATCGTGTACATTTGTTGTTGCAGTGTGTACTTTGGTTTTATTTTCTTTCAATGCTTTC
>JAFYUV010000014.1 GCA_017549425.1 Clostridia bacterium
CCTGCTAGTATTATCATTATGATTATTGTTATCACTAATACTATTAATGATATTCCTTTGTTATTTCTTTTGTTTGATTTCATACTTTTACCTCTTTCCAATATATATTTTTATATAAATATATTATTTCACATTTTTATTCTTTTTGCAATTGTTTTTAATTGCATTTATGTTTTTGTATTTTTTCTGTAATATTATGTGTTAAATATATTTATATTATTTGTATATATAATCACTTTTTTTAAAGTGTTTATACCTTATTTATTTTTACATGCAAAAAAGCTAGACTATATCTTTTGATATAATCTAACTTTTATATTTTCTTTATCTATATTGTTTTGGTGTATGTCAACTAAACCTAGACTATTTCTAGATTCTACTTGTGTGTGTGTGTGTGTGTGTTACTCTCCCAGTTACTTCATTTGTTTTTGTTGACATATTTTCTTTCACCTCGTTATTTTTCTTACTTATTATGCATTATTGTATAACATATTTTTTCTTTTTACAACATTTTTTACTACTTGTAATATAAATGTAATAAAAGTGTATTTTTAAATATTTACTATTAATTATTTATATTATTCAATGCTTCACCAAATTTGGTATTAAGCATATTTTTTAAATTCTTGTTTTGTTCTTTTTCTAGTTTAGGATCATCTTTTAATGTTTCTTTAGCTGCATCTATTGCTAGTTTTAATAAATCCATATCCTTAAGTAAATTTGCAAGCTTAAACTCAGGAAGTCCATGTTGTCTTATTCCAAAGAAATCACCTGGGCCTCTTAATTCTAAATCTTTTTCTGCTATAACAAATCCATTGTTGCTACTTTCCATTATTTTCAATCTTGATAGACTAGTTTTAGATTTACTACGTGTCTTTAGTACACAAAAAGATTCATGCTCTCCTCTTCCTACTCTACCTCTTAATTGATGGAGTGCAGCAAGACCAAATCTTTCTGCATCTTCTATAACCATAATAGTAGCATTAGGTACATTTACACCTACTTCAATAACTGTTGTAGATACTAATAAATCCACTTCTTTGTTTTTAAACTTCTGCATTATTTCGTCTTTTTCTTTATTCTTCATTTTACCATGCAAAAATCCCACGTTATATTTTTTAAATGTATCATTCTTGTATTTTTCATAAAGCTCAGTAGCAGCAGTTAAATCACTATCTTCTGTTTCTTCAATAAGCGGACAAACTATATATGCTTGTCTACCGCTATCTAATTGTTTAGATATAAATAGGTTAATTCTATCTTCCATACTTTCATTTACAAATACAGCATTTGTCTTTATTGGTTTTCTTCCTTTTGGTAGTTCATCTATTATACTTATATCAAGGTCAGAATAAAGAGTAAGTGCAAGAGTTCTAGGTATTGGTGTTGCTGTCATAACTAACGTATCAACATTTTCTGATTTATTAGTAAGCTTCATTCTTTGTTTTACTCCAAACCTATGTTGTTCATCAGTTACCACTAGTCCTAGTTTATTAAATTCAACATTATCTTCTAATATTGCATGTGTTCCAAACAATATATCTATTTCTCTATTCTTTAATCTTTCTACTATTTCTGTTTTTCCTTTTTTAGTTGTTTTTCCTGTTATTATATCTACTTTTATACCCAGTTTGTTGAATATTTTACTTAAGTCATAATAATGCTGAGTAGCTAGTATCGTTGTAGGAGCCATCATAGCGGCCTGATATCCATTTTTAGCTGCTATATACATTGCAAGTGCTGCTATTATAGTTTTACCGCTTCCAACATCTCCTTGCACCAACCTATTCATTACTCTTGTACTATTCATATCTTGCAATATTTCATTCAAACAATTCTTTTGTGCGTTTGTAAGCTCAAAAGGTATTTGCTCCATAAATTCAGTTACATCAACATTTTCAAATTTTATACCATTTAACTTAATATTACTTTCTTTTATACTCATAAGTGCTAATTCAATTAAATATAGCTCTTCAAAAATATGTCTTTTTCGTGCTTTTTCAATGTCTGCAAAGTTATTTGGAAAATGTATATCACAAACCGCTTTATTAATTTCTTCTAATTTATACTTTGCTAAAAATTCATTTGAAAATATTTCTTCCAATTGTAATTTATCATTAACATACTTTTTCATTAAGCTAATAACATAATTGTTTGTAATTCCTTTGACTAACGGATATACAGGTCTTATTCCACTTATGCTATACATCTTACCTATATCTACTATCTCAGGACTATTCATTTCATATTTTAATATATTACCTTCAACTTTACCATAAAATGCATACTCATCACCTTCATGAATAGTATTTCTTAAGTAGTTTTGATTAAATACCGTTATTTTTATATTTCCTGTTGAGTCACCAACATAAAAAGAATGTATTGTCAAATTTTTTCTAATTCTTCTTGTTACTATTTTTCCGACCACTCTAGCTTTAAAAAGTACATTTTCACCTAAAACAAAGTCTTTTATTTCTTTAATATTTGTTCTATTTTCATATTCCCTTGGATAGTAAGTTATAAGGTCAAGAAGAGTATATATACCCATTTTAGCAAGTTGTTTAGCTCTAACTTCACCTACACCTTTTACAAATTGAATATTTTGATTTAAATCTAACAATATTTTCACCTCATAAAATTATATATTTAGTATATCACCCGCAAATAGCTCTGTCAAATAGAAAAAGTAGCATCTACATATATAGACACCACTTTACACTTACGATTAATACATTTATTATTCTTCGTCTTCATTTTTCTTAACAACTTTGTCGAATGTTACACCTTGAACATTAATGTTTACTGATTCAACATTTAGTCCTGTCATAGTTTCAACCTGTGTTTTTACAGAGTTTTGTATAGAAAATGCAACATCAGGTATTCTTACACCATATCTAACTATAACAAAAAGGTCAATTACAACATTGTTTCCATTAAGCTCAATTTTAACACCTTTAGAATATTTTTTGTTGCTACCTAATATTTGGTTAATTCCATCTACTAGTCCTAGAGTCATACCAGAAACGCCTTCAACTTCGGCAGCTGCAATTCCTGCTATAATACCAATTACATCTTCAGATATTGTAAGGTTATTAGCGATTTCTACATTCATTCCTTCATTTTCTATTTTTGCTCCGTTTTCAATTACAACTTCATCTATATTTTTCTTAGTTTTTTCACTCATTATTTATTCCTCCTAATTCATGAATACATTATATCATTATTATGTGATACATTCAATATTAATTATTCACTAAATTACATTATATTAAATATAGCGCTACTCTAAAGCCATACATAGTAGAGTTATTACCAAGGTTTTCAGCTAATCTGTCACCTGCAGAACCTGCATTCCCCATTGTCGATGCAGAATTAGATGTACCTCCACCTCTTAAGACTCTCCATCCAATTCCTGTATACGAATATATTGAGCTTCTTCCATAATATGTTTCATAAGTCCATTCCCATAGATTACCAGCTAAATCATATATGTTATTAATACCATAGAAACCTGTTGGCTGTACTGTCCCAGAATAATTTCCATATTTTCTTGTAGTATCACCTGGAATTTCAGGATGTTTTTTAGCAATAAAAGCCATTATAGCATCCCATTCAATACCATATAACAAATGACTTTTTACATCTGATGAATTTTCATAAGTTTTCTTTGCAACTAATGATGCTCCCGGATTTGTATCTACACCATATTGTGCTCCTTTTGAAACCCATGCTGTTCCTTGTAACATAGTCCATTCATATACATCATCCCAATCAATATTTCTCCATGCTTCCACACCTTTTTTACTTACTGGTTTATCTGTTCCATCGTGTAATACATTTGATACTGTTTTACCTTGTGGATATCCTGCTTCATATCTACCAACAAAAAATCCTTTATTCTTTAATACACTCGCTTTCATTGCATTATATTGTGCTACTTCTTCACTATACAAGGAGAAGTTTGTAACATATGTTGTTGTTGAAGTAAGTGGTTCAACATATTGCATATTATCATTTAAAGGATATAATGTCCCACCAAATCCAGACCAATTAAGTCTTACAAAATTAGTCACATCAACTGGAATCCATACATATTGGTTATATGTTGTCATTGCAGTTTCTTTATCTATTCCTTCTAATGAATCAGTTTCATATATTACTAGTCCATCTTCAATTGTTGTTTCTCCTTCATAAATTGAAGCCACAAAGCCTGTTGGTATTTTAGGATATCCGTAATAATAATATTTAACAGCGTAATCTCCATTTTCATTTTCAGCATATAACGTCACGTGTTCTTTATCTTTTAACTTAAGTCTATCCGAAGCAATAGAAGCTCCATTTGACTTAAAGTATTCTTTTGCTATATCAGAACTAATTATACCAATTTCATACTTTATTGTTTTTATGTTTTTACCTTTTACTTTTATATTGGCTAAATATGATTCTTCTTCTCCTGAAGCTAATGTCTTTGTTATTATTCCATCAGAAGATATTACAGGAGCAGAAACATTTTCTGGTTCTTCCTCTTCTTTTTCATTTCTCTCTTTAATATCTATTAAATCTTGTGTCCTTGTATAGTATGTCTTAGAACCAGCTTTTACACCTTCTAAATAATATACAATTCCTGTTTCTTTAGACACGACATAAACATC
>JAFYUV010000015.1 GCA_017549425.1 Clostridia bacterium
ACTTGAACTGACGACCTGCTGATTACAAGTCAGCTGCTCTACCAACTGAGCTACTCCAGCATCACATGGTGACCCGTAGGAGAGTCGAACTCCTCACTCCGCCGTGAAAGGGCGATGTCTTAACCGATTGACCAACGGGCCGTGTGGTGAGCTATCCGCGATTCGAACGCGGGACAACTTGATTAAAAGTCAAGTGCTCTGCCAACTGAGCTAATAGCCCACAAACATGTGACTATAATAGTTTACATTATTTTTTGTATTTTGTCAATATTCTTAAACAAAAATATTTAAAAAATATTAAATTTTAGTCAATCCGGTTAACACTAAAGTAAATAGTATTGTCTCCTACTTTTATAAGATACCACAATTAGTTGTTTTTTTCAATAAATTCTATACAATTTTTTCATATATTGTAAAAACCACACCTGTTAACATATGTTCAACTATACTGCTTGAAAACATAAAAACAAAAACTGCTATGGTTTTTGTTAAAACCTTAGTTACACTAAACCAACTTGTATTTTCTTTCTTTGTATTAAACAAACCAAAATTAAAGGCCAATAAAGTTGATGCTAAATATATGTATGCCGGTATATATACAAGGTTAATTAAAACAACAAGTAAGCAGGTTACAACTAGCCCCCACCATATATTGAAAATTGAAAATATTATACAAGAATATATTCCAATTGAAATTCCCTTTAATATAGTTGAAAAATATATAAATACTCTGCCTATTAAAGTAATACTAAATAAAAGAAAAGCTATTATTAAAATTAAATTTACTTTAACCCCATTAAGAATTACATTAATCTTCAAATTATCCGCTTGCATAGATGCATCAAAAACAGACTTAGCAGCATTTATTAACTGATTAGAAACTTCAGCATTTATCAAAAAGAATAAACCAACACCTACAAAAAAACCAATAATTAAAAGCATGCTTATTATATATATATCATATTTATTCTCTTCCACATATTGTGTAAAGAATTTTTTAATCATGAATATCACCTAAGACATACTATGCTTTAGATATTTTTTTATGAAACTAAACATTATTTTGCAACTATAATTCCTTTTACTGCATCAGTAGCAAGTTTATCACATCTGTTATTTAATTCAACATCTGCATGACCTTTTACTTTTATTAAATTTACTTTATGTCTTCCCATCTGAGTATCTAATCTTTCCCACAATTCAATGTTTTTAACTGGTTGCTTTGATGAGTTTTTCCATCCATTTTTCTTCCAGCCTTCTATCCAATTATTATTATATGCATTTACTAAATAACTACTATCTGAATACAGTTCAACTTCGCACGGAAATTTTAATGTTTCAAGCGCTATTATTGCAGCCATTAACTCCATTCTATTATTCGTAGTATTATCTTCTCTCCCAGATAATTCAAGAGTTTTTCCATCGCAAGATATTATAAGACCATATCCTCCAGGCCCTGGATTTCCACTGCAAGCTCCATCTGTATATATTATTACTTTTTTCATATTTTCTCCTTTATTGCTTTTTATTATCCTTCGTGATAATATATTTATTAACTAGTATATCAAAGACAAAAAAATATTTCAATACATAAACGAGGTGTCGAAAATATGAAAATTTTAGGAATAATTGTAGAATATAATCCAATGCACAATGGACATATATACCAAATTCAAAAAGCTAAAGAATTAATCAATCCAGATTATACTATAGTTATAATGTCTGGAAACTTTACACAACAAGGTAATTTATCTGTACTAAACAAATTTAGTAAAGCTTCTCTTGCAGTTCAAAATGGTGTAGATTTAGTTCTAGAATTACCTGTAGTATATGCCACTTCTAGCGCTGAATTTTTTGCCAAAGGCGCAGTTACTATTCTAAATTCCCTAAACTCAATTACACATTTAGTTTTTGGGTCGGAATGCTATAATATACAAACATTAACTTCCATTGCAAAAAAACTAAACACTAACGAAAATAAAATTATAAACCTAATTAAAAAAAGTAATAATAAATCAAAAAACATAGCATCTATACGATCAGAAGTTCTAAAAGATTTTTTAACAGAAGAAGAGATAGAATGCATAGATAAACCTAATAATATCTTAGCCATAGAATATTTAAAAAATTTAGATAAATTAAATTCAACTATTGAACCGGTGTTAATAAATAGAGTCTACAGTTCTCATAACAGTTTGGAAATAGCAAACAATCATGCAAGTTCTACTTTAATAAGAAAATGCTTAAATGAAAAAAATTTTACCACTATTTCAAGCTTAGTTCCTCAAAACGTTTTTGAAGAATTAAAAAATACCAATTTAGATATATATGATAAATTCTTTTATATTCTTAAATATGAAATTATACGACTAGGCAAAGAAGGATTAAACAATATACAAGAAGTAGCCGAAGGCATAGAAAATAGAATTTATGATATGGCTATAAACAGTAATAATTATAACGAATTTATTAAAAAAATGGAAACAAAACGATATACTTTAGGAAGAATAAAAAGAATATGTTCAAATATTATATTGGGCATTACCAAAGGCAAGTTTAAATCACTTTGTAACGTTCAATATGCCAAAATTCTTAAAGTAAATGGTTCTAGTAAAGGAATTATTAGTCTACTTACAAAAAGTTCTTCTATTCCTATTTTAGCTAATTTAAACGATAATGATTATATAAACCAAGCTGAACGTTCAAGCTTAGCTATAGATATATTATCTTCAAAAATTTATAACATCTTAAGCGGCAATAATGTTACAGATTATACCAATAAATTAGATTAGTAAAAGAAATAGACGTGTTTTTTTACACGTCTATTTCTTTTATTCTTCTAAAAAGCTAAGACTATCTTCCACTAAATCTTCAATCCACGCTTCTGCATCAATTGAAGGATAGCCTTCTTCATCTACATAAATTGTAAATTTTTCTTTTAATTCTTCAATGCTACTTCCAAATTCAGGGATTAAAACTTCATAGTAATCCCTAGCAGTCATTACATAACCAAATCCCAAATCTTCGTTATAATAGCTATAAGCTTTTCCATCGTTTGCTCTATTTATAGCTTCATTGTATGTTTCAGAAATTGTCTCAGCAATATCTATTACTTGAGACTCGCTCAAACTTGTTTTCAAATTATCAAATATTTCTAGACCTGTCTTAGCTACTTTTATTGTAGCAAAAGTTACTAGAGATGATATTAAAAGAGCTAATAATGATAGTATAAATCCTGTTATTTTCATTCCCTTTCCTGTTCCATCTGGCCTTTTTACAAATAATGCAATTAATGCTATTATAAATGCTATTATTGCAACAGCCACATCAAAAAATGGTATTAAGCAAACTATTAATGCTATAATTCCCATAACTAAACTTGCTATATGCATTTTTATTCCCCCTTACATATTACAAAATACCACAAATAAAATATTTTTACAACATATAACGCGAAAAACATAGTATAAAATAATATACTATGTTTTTAAAAACTATTTTGCTTCTACTTGAGGTGCTCCACCTGGAACAGATACGGTTATTTTACATTTTGATTTAAGTTCAGACAAAGTTCCTTCGCCTGATTTTACTAATTCTTCATAATAATCGTCTGCTATCATTGGTTCCCCGGCTTTTGTATATGCTAGGTCATCTTCCGTGTTAGCTATTTGGCCATTTGCCAAACCTTGTGCATAAGCTAAACTTACAGCCAATTTGATGTTAGCCAAATCAGCTTTAGACGCCAAGTCTTTGGCACGAATAATCAACATCAAATTCTCTACTAATTTTTTTGAATTTTCTCTAGAACTATTCCACACTTTGTTTATAGTTGTCTCATCTTTTGAAATAAGAACAGCTTTTAATATTTCTACAAATTCTCTTGCTTCTACTTGTAATAAATCGTTATCTTCACTATTCATCAATGCAGTATAAAGTTTTTCCAAATTATCACTTGTAATTCCGCCAGTTATATTGGCTTCTTCTAATAATTTAATTGTGGCTTTTCTTAAATAATCTTTTTCTTCTGATGTGAACACTTCTGGTGTTATTGCAGAGTTAGAATTTACATTCGCACTACTACTTTTAATTATTTCTGTACTTACCCAATAATAATTGCCGTCTTCATTTTTGGTAAATGTATGTTTAAATTCTGATGCTTTGTTTTTATTCTCTTCAATGCCTTCAAATCCTTGAACCGTACCAATTTTAACCTTTCTATCTGAAGCAGTATATATCCCATATACTGCTAGGTCTTCTTTTACAACATGTAAATATTTATCATAAATATATATATTATTATTGTCCTTTTCTGCTTTAACTAATTCGCTGTAAGAATTATCCCAGGCAGCAGGGCCACCTCCTGTACTTAGCATATAACTATTATATTGTCCGTCTGAATATACTATTTTATTTGAAGTACCTATAAAAAAGTTCTCATGAACCAAAACAACATCTTTTCCAAAAATTTCTTTCGCTTTATTCATTACTATTTCTTTTGAATAAATATATTTATATGCATTTCCGTCATCATCTAGACGAACAGCCGGTTCATCTGTTTTTACCTTTTTAGCCTCATTCTTATCTAGATTTTCAAAAATTGTTAATAATTTTATTTGATTATCTAAATTTCTATTTGTAACTTTTTGGCTTTGATATACTAGTTTTTCTCCGTTAAAATTTAATTTTAATATATAATTATATAATTTAACTACTAGTGCGTTATCTATTTTCAAACTTTGTATTGTATTTGATTGACTGTTATCTACTTTATCTTCATTGTCTTTGTTTTGCTGAACATCATCAACCTTATCTTCATCATCTTTGTTTTGTTGACTATTATCTATGGTGCCTTCATTATTATTTCCAGTTAATTCAGAATTATTGTTTGATTGATTATCATTATTTAAAGGTGATTCCTCTGTATTAAAATATAATAAAGCACCAGCTAAAGCAATTACAGTTACAAAAAGCAATGTTATTAATACAATAACTCCTACATTTCCTTTTTTCATTTGTTTTCCTCCTTCATTTTGATTATCATATAACAACTTCCAATCTTTGTCAACAATAAGTTACAAAAACATAAAAAGGCATAGACTTTAAAATCTATACCTTTAATTTACTATATAAGTTCAATTATAGCCATTTCAGCTGCATCTCCACGACGAGCAACAAGCTTAGTTATTCTAGTATAACCACCTTTGTTTGCTTCATATTTTGGAGCTATTTCATCAAATAGTTTATCTGTTAAATCAATTGTGTTTCCTTTAGCGTCTCTAATTTTATTAACAAGTTTAAACATTTTTCTTCTAGCAGCTAATTTAGAAGCTTTATCTACTTTTACTGTTTCTTTTACAATTTCTCTATCAATTACTTGATATTTCTTTCCATTTTTAGATGTTTTTTCAACTTTTACTTTTTTACCATTTTTGTCTAATTTTGCTCTTGAAATTGTTTTTGTTTTTTCTTCGTAATTTCCAGCTTCTTTTATTGCAAGACTAACTAT
Organism: Clostridia bacterium; assembly: GCA_017549425.1. Taxonomy (GTDB): domain Bacteria; phylum Bacillota; class Clostridia; order TANB77; family CAG-465; genus UMGS1649. Next base: position 5,507 of record JAFYUV010000015.1, read on the forward strand.
GCTATCTACTAGAGGTTTTACCTCACGAGCTTTAGCAAGAGTAGTTTCAACTTTTCCATTTTGGATTACTGCTGTAACTAGCCCTTTTAATAGCGCATCCCTTTGACCCTTTGTTCTTGATAGTCTATTTGTTCCTGGCATTTTAATTTCCTCCCTTTATATTATTCTTCTGAACTTTTAAATGATAAGCCTAAAGATTTAACTTTTGCGACAACCTCATCTAAAGATTTTTTACCTAGGTTTCTAACCTTCATCATATCATGTTCTGTACGAGATATAATATCTGCAACAGTATCGATACCTGCTCTTTTCAAGCAATTGTATGATCTAACTGAAAGTTGAAGATCATCAATAGGTGTATCTAACATTTTATCTTTTTTACTCGACTCTTTTTGAGACATTATTGACATATTCTTAGCAATTTCAGATAAGTCTATAAACATTTCTAAATGTTCATTTAATATCTTAGCTGCCATAGATAATGCTTCAAATGGCTCTATAACTCCGTTTGTCCAAATTTCTAGAGTTAGTTTATCATAATCTGTATCTTGACCAACTCTTGTTTTTTCAACAGTGAAATTTGCTTGTCTTACCGGTGTAAATATTGAATCTATTGGTAATGTATTAATAACATTTGAATTGTTTTTATTTACATCACCTGGAACATAACCAATACCTTTTACAGCTGTTAATACAGCATTAAATTCTGCATCCTCATCTAAATATGCGATATGAAGATCTGGATTAACTACTTCAATAGTTCCATCAGTTTCGATATCTGCTGCAGTTATTTCACAAGGACCTTTTTTAGATATTTTTAGTTCCTTTATATCTTCATCAGTAGATTTTAAACATACACCTTTTAAATTAAGTAATATGTTTGTTACATCTTCTGATACTCCTGGAATTGTAGAGAACTCATGAGATACTCCATCTATTCTAACTGCATTAATAGCATATCCTGGTAAAGAAGAAAGTAATATTCTTCTTAATGAGTTTCCAAGTGTAATTCCAAATCCTCTTTCTAAAGGTTCTGCCTCAAATTTAGCGTAATATGTGTCTGCATTTATTTCAACACAATTAACTTCAGGTCTTTTCATTTCTAACATTTCTTTTCCTCCTTATTGTACGCTCTGATTACACGTACATTTGAATTCTTTGTTAGTTTACGTTCTAAGCTTTTGAGTATAACTCAATAATTAAGTTTTCAGCTACTTCTAAGTCTACATCTGCTCTTTGTGGCACTCTTAAAATTTTAGCTTCTAATTTTTCTTTATCCATTTCAATCCAAGAAACTATATTCTTAGCTTTAATAGAATCTGCTAATTGTTTTATAGCAGCATTATCTTTTTTCTCTGCTCTTACAGCTATAACATCACCAACTCTAACTTGGTATGAAGGTATGTTAACAACTTTTCCGTTTACTGTAAGCATTCCATAATTTACTAATTGTCTAGATTGACGTCTAGATGTTCCAATTCCCATTCTGTAAGCAATATTATCTAATCTTGTTTCTAATAATCCAAATAATAAATCTGATGTAACTCCAGTCTTTTTGAAAGCTACTTCATAATATTTTCTGAATTGAGATTCAGATACACCATAATAAATTCTTGCTTTTTGTTTTGCACGAAGTTGTAATCCGTATTCAGATAATTTAGATTTGTTTGCTCCATGTTGTCCTGGTGCATAGTTTCTTCTATCTATTGAACACTTTGCTGTATTACATCTTTCGCCTTTTAAAAATAATTTTTGTCCTTCTCTTCTGCACTTTTTACATTGTGCTCCTGTATATCTTGCCATAACTCTCATCCACCTCCGTTAAACTCTTCTTCTCTTAGGTGGTCTGCAACCATTGTGAGGTATTGGAGTTACGTCTTTAATAGTGTCAATCTCCAAACCTGCAGTTTGAAGTGCACGAATTGCAGCTTCACGTCCTGCTCCAGGCCCCTTAATATTTACTGATACAGTTTTTAAACCGTGTTCTTTAGCAGCTGTTGCAGCTACTGTTGCTGCTTCTGATGCTGCAAATGGAGTATTCTTTCTTGAACCTCTAAATCCAAGAGAACCTGCACTAGACCAAGATAATAAATTACCTTGTTCATCAGTCATACTTACTATTGTATTGTTAAAAGATGAATGAATATGAGCAATTCCAGTTGCAACGTTCTTTTTAACTTTTCTTCTAGTTGTTTTCTTTGCTTGTGCCATTATTATACTCCTTTCTTGTTAGCCACTACTTTTCTAGGGCCTTTTCTTGTTCTTGCATTTGTTTTTGTTCTTTGTCCTCTTACTGGTAGTTTTCTTTTATGTCTCATTCCTCTGTAGCAACCAACTTCCATAAGACGTTTAATGTTAAGAGATACTTCACGTCTTAAATCACCCTCAACAACATAATCTCTTTCGATTATTTCTCTTATTTTAGCTTCTTCTTCTTCAGTTAAATCTTTAATTCTTCTTGATGACTCAATACCTACTTCTGCCATTATTTTCTTAGCTGAAGTTCTTCCAATTCCGTAGATAGCTGTTAAACCAATTTCTACTACTTTGTTTTTAGGTAAGTCAATACCTGCTATACGTGCCATTCGTAGTTCCTCCTAACCTTGTCTTTGTTTGTGTTTTGGGTTTTCGCATATTACCCTAACAACACCTTGTCTTTTAATTACTTTGCACTTTTCGCAAATTTTCTTTACAGATGGTCTTACTTTCATTTTGCTTTTCCTCCTTGAAACCTTTCTTTGAAAAGTATATATATACACATTTTTAAAAATATATAAGAGGCACACCCTTATCTCTTATACAGCCGCTTCCTAAAAATGGTTATACCAATTTATTTATTATTTAGCTCTCCATGTTATTCTGCCCTTAGTTAAATCGTAAGTTGATAATTCTAATTTTACTTTATCACCAGGCAGAATCTTTATATAATGCATTCTAAGTTTACCAGATATATGAGCATTTACAACATGTCCATTTTCTAGCTCTACTTTAAACATTGCATTAGGCATTGATTCTACTACAGTTCCTTCAACTTCTATAACGTCATCTTTTGCCATGTTTTCCTCCTAAACTTTAAATATATTAACTCAAATGAAAAACTCACACAAGTCAACACAGTAATTATACCCTAAAGTTTCCATAAAGTCAATGTTTTCTTCACTATTTCATTAAATTTAAGTATATTTTTCAAATTGACAAGTTATGTAAAGTGTGATATACTATTTGTCCAAAAAAATAATTACGGAGGATTATAATTATGAAACGGTATCACTTTATAAGTGACGAAATAGTAGACAACAGACGAGCAGTAATGCTAAATGAAAAATGGGGATTCGTAAACGAAGCTTTTATTGAAGTAATCCCACCCACTTACGATTGTGTTTCAGAATTTAAAGGCGGTATAGCCAAAGTGTTACAAGATGGGCTCCCTTATATCATAGACACAGACGGAAACAAAAAATCAATCACAGGCTTTGAAAAAAAGATAATTAACAGCCAGTTTAAAAAAGTTTGTTTTTTGAACAAATGGGCATTATATGATCCTTTTGATAAACCACTTTCTTTCTATATCTATGACAACATAGAAGACGTGTCTTTTGGCTTTTTTGTAGTAAAAATAAAAGAGAACTATGGTGTTATCGATATTTACGGTAATGAAATAATTCCTGTTACATACGATTCTATCCGTATTCACAAAGATTATTTCAGTGCAAGGGTAAACGGAAAATGCGGAATTATTAACAAAAAAGGACAAATAGTTGTTCCAATTATTTATGATTACATTGAAGAAATAAAAGACGGCACAGCAATTGTAAACATTTCTTCTCACAGAGGAATCTTTAAACTAACTAAAAAGAGGTGATTTACCATGGAATTTGATTTTATAAGTTCTTATACAAACTTTAATAGAACCGCTGTCAAAAAAGGAGACAAATGGGGATTTATAGACAAGAATTCAGAAATAGCTGTTCCTATTATTTACGATAGCATAAAAAATTTTCAAAACGGATTCGCCGAGGTTTGTATAAATCATAAATGGGGATTTGTAGATTTAAACGGAACTCCTATTTGTGAATTAAAATATTCCCAAGTATATCCTTTTGATAACGGTTATGCTATTGTTTATAATACATCTGGATATAATCTAATAAATCAAAACGGTAAAGAAATTTCAAAAAGATACTTTTCTTCTATTTGCAAATTAAGAAACGGTGATTTTTGCTTAGTAGACAAATCAAATAAAACCTATCTTTTTTCAGTAAAAGCACACAAGTTTATAACTCGCGAAATTGTTGATAACATTCTTAACGAAAAAGATTTTTATGAATGTTACGAAGCAAACGGTTCTTATTCCATAAAAAGCAACAGCAGCTACACTTGTTAACTAAAACCACAACCACGCAATTTAATATTGCGTGGTTATTTTATACTATTAAAGAAACTGTTCCCAATAAAATTATAATAATAGCGGCAATATAAGAAACGAACTTGCCATTTATAACGCCGCCTATTATATTACCTATATAAATAAAAACAGTACTAAAAATCATCGAAAGAATAGACGCTAAAATTATATTAATCCCTTCCACGCTACTAGCTATTGCTATAGGCATATTATTTAAAGAAAGCCCTAACGATATATATAATACCCTCTTTAAATCCATTTGCTTAACAACAGAAGATTTTGTATTATTATTTGCCACAATTTCTTTTATTAAGAAGAAAATACCCAACACTATTAAAGTTGCTGCCCCTAAAAATTCTTCTATTACGTCCGGTATAATATCTAAAGCAATATTCCCAAGCATCAAACAACATATAGTAACTGATGTACATAGTATAGAAATAATTATAGCTTTTCCAAGAGATATTTGTATATTAGCTATTCCACATGACATACCGAATATAGCATTATCCAAATTACAGGAAATACTAAATAACAAAGCTATTAAAAAAGTCACTTCAACTTTCCTCCAACAATATATTTAATGTTAATATTTTGTTTTGTGATACATTTTAAATTAGTAATAATAATAACTAACCATTAATATACTTGTTTTGTAAGTTGTACAAAGGAGGTATTATGTGGCATACAAAAAATTCTAATGACGTTATAAAAGAATTAAAATCAAATAACACAACCGGATTAAAATCTAATGAAATTACAGAAAGGCTTAAAACATATGGTAAAAATGAAATTAATAGCAAGAAAAAAGAAAATATTATTATTAAGTTTTTTAAACAATTTAACGACTTCATGGTTATTATACTTATTATCTCGGCAATTATATCTGCTTTAACCGCTTATGTCGAAAAAACTAATGATTATATAGATTCAATCATCATAATTGCTATTGTTATATTTAATGCATTAATGGGCCTTATTCAGGAAGCAAAAGCAGAAAAATCAATTGAAGCTTTAAAAGCCATGTTTGTTCCAAGTTCCAAAGTAAAAAGAGACGGGAAGTTAATAAGTATTGCCTCAGAGCAAATAGTTCCAGGTGATATTATAGAGTTAGAGGCCGGAAGTCTTGTACCTGCGGATTGTAGAATAATTTCAAGCTTCAATCTTCAAATTGATGAGTCTACTTTAACAGGAGAAACCGTTCCTGTAATTAAAGACGCTTTAAAAATTTTACCTACCAGCACTCCTATTGGCGATACTGTAAATATGGCTTTTGCTTCGACCATAGTCACAAATGGTAGAGGTACTGCTATAGTTACAGATACAGGAATGAATACTAAGGTTGGCAAAATAGCTCACATGATAAATGATTCCAAAGACAACATGACTCCACTACAAAAAAGATTAGCTAAAGTAGGTAAAACTTTAGGGGTTTGTGCCATTATAATTTGCATTATAATATTTATTATAGGTTTTTTAAAAGATATTCCTATACTTGAAATGTTTACAACATCTGTTGGGCTAGCTGTTGCATCTATCCCAGAAGGGCTTCCTGCTATTGTTACTATTTTACTTTCAATTGGAGTTACTCGTATGGCAAAGAAGAACGCTATAATTAGGAAATTACCCGCTGTAGAAACACTAGGAAGTAGTACCGTTATTTGTTCAGATAAAACAGGAACTTTAACTCAAAATAAAATGAATGTTACAGAATTTTATTCAAAAGATGATAGACTCTTTCAATATGCAACAATGTGTACGGACTGTTCAGTTATATCTAATAGAGTTTCTGGCGACCCGAGTGAAGTGGCTATTGTAGAACACGCACTTACAAAATTACATAATAAAGATTTATTATATAAAAAATATCCTAGAATTGGCGAAATTCCTTTTGATTCTAAAAGAAAATTAATGACTACCATTCACAAAGAAGCAAATGGTTATTTAATAATTACCAAAGGTGCTCCAGACATACTTATTTCTAAATGTACTTATCTATTAAATAACGGAAATCAAATTAAAATGGATACAAGAATTCAGAAAGAATTTTTATCACAAAATGATTTGATGGCAAACAAAGCTCTTCGCGTATTAGCTGTAGCTATTTCTCATAGAAAAGAATTAGGGTATATTAATGAAAAAAACATAGAACAAGATTTAACTCTTGTAGGTTTAATTGGAATGATTGATCCACCAAGGCAAGGAGTAAAGGATGCTATAAGCGCGTGCAGGAAAGCTGGTATAAAAACAGTAATGATAACCGGTGACCATATAATAACAGCAAAAGCAATTGCGAAAGAATTAGGAATATTAAAAGCTAATGAAATTGCTATTACCGGAAAAGAATTAGATGAACTAAATGAAACTGACTTCCAGAAAAACATAATGAAATATTCTGTATTTGCTCGAGTTTCGCCTGAGCATAAAGTAAAAATAGTAAAAGCATTTCAAAAGAAAGGCGCCATTGTTGCAATGACTGGAGATGGTGTTAATGATGCTCCAGCATTAAAAAACGCAAATATAGGAATAGCCATGGGAAAAACAGGAACAGATGTTGCAAAAAGTGCTTCAGATATGATACTAACAGACGATAACTTTGTAACCATAACCGAAGCTGTAAAAGAAGGGCGTCACATATATGATAATATTAAAAAAGCGGTACACTTTTTAATATCCACTAACGTTGGTGAAATTATAACTATATTTTTTGCTTTAATATTAGGGTTCGACTCTCCTCTTTTGGCGATTCATTTATTATGGATAAATTTAGTAACTGACTCTTTTCCAGCAATAGGATTGGGAATGGAAAAGGCCGAAAAAGATATAATGGAGCATCCTCCTATAAATCCTAAAAAAGGCTTTTTTGCAAATGACTTGTGGAAAAAAATATTGTTTGAAGGATTTATGATAGGAAGTCTAACTTTAATTGTTTTTAATATAGGGATTAAAAAATTTGATTTAGAGGTGGCAAGAACTATGGCTTTTGTTTCTCTTAGTTTAATTGAACTTGTTCATAGTTTGAATATAAAAAGTAACTATTCTATATTAAAGTCCGGTATGCGTTTTAATCTTTATTTAATTGGTGCTTTCATTTTAGGCGTTTTATTACAAGTCGTTGTTGTAACAATTCCAAGTATTGCTTCAATATTTAACTGTACTATTTTATTGCCAGAACAGTGGAAAATAGTGTTAATATTTTCCATAATGCCAATTCCTATTATTGAAATTCAAAAATTTTTTGATGATTTTATTTATAAAAATAAATTTCCACCAGCTTAGCTGGTGGTTTTTCATTTTCGGCTAAAAGCCTATACTACTGGCTTCCACTAAAGTGGCCTTTTGCGACTGACATTTGCAATTGTCACTCGCTACCCTTTAAAAGGGTCTATATCCTCTATC